>JBEHCB010000064.1:0-12416 GCA_041192885.1 Actinomycetota bacterium | reverse complement strand
AAAGCAGCGCGGACGGCAATCTCGGTCTTGCCGTAGCCGACATCGCCGCAAACAAGGCGGTCCATCGGCACTGTCTTCTCCATGTCGGCTTTTACTTCATCAATGCAGGAAGCCTGATCCGGAGTTTCGTTGTAAGGAAAAGCATCTTCCAGCTCGCGCTGCCACGGTGTATCGGCGCTGAACGCAAAACCCCGCGCTGCCTGCCGCGTTGCATACAAGCGGATGAGTTCGCCAGCGATCTCGCGGACAGCCTTGCGGGCCCGCCGTTTCGTATCCGCCCAGTCACCACCGCCGAGTCGATGAATCCCAGGTGCCTCGCCGCCGATGTACTTGGTGACCAAATCCAGTTGGTCGGTAGGCACATACAAGCGATCCCCGGCTTGGCCGCGTTTGCTCGCGGCATATTCAATGACGAGGTACTCACGTATCGCGCCAGCGACCACCCGCTGCTGCATCTCGATGTAGCGGCCGACGCCGTGGTGTTCGTGCACCACATAATCGCCAGCTTTGAGTTGCAGCGGGTCCACTGCTCGCCGGCGCCGTGACGGCATCCGCGCGGCATCGCGTCCAGCACTTCTGGCACCGACGAGGTCGGTTTCGGTGAGGAACAGCAGTTTCAGTTCATCGCTGGCGAAGCCCTCCCCGAATCGGGCCTGCCCAACCTGCACGGAACCACTGACTGGGGACTGATCAGCGTCCAACAACGCCGCGGGGATGTCGTGCTCCCGCAGGGATTCCACATACCGCGCCGCCGTGCCGTTGCCATCGGCTACCAACACAACAGTCCAACCGTCGCGAATGCGCTGGCCCATCAACTCAATCGCTTCGCGAACCCGACCGTGAAACGCCGGCACCGACGACATCGGCAGCGCGACAACATCGGCGATTGCCGCTGAAGGTTGTTCGTCGCCTTCAGAATCTGCATGAGGCATCGCATCCGCGTGCGCTGAAAGCTCGACATCCGCACCAAACGGCGTCAGCTGCCACCATGGCATTCGCGATGCCAAGGCGTGTTCACGCACCTGCGCCCAACCTCGGTAGGCGCTGCCCCCTAAGTCGATCGGCATCTCGCTGCCGATGGATGCCGACTGCCACGAGGCGGCGAGGAATTCCTGACTCGTCGCAACCACATCGTGTGCACGACTTCGCACTCGTTCGCTGTCGCAAACAACAACCACCGTCGCCGGCGGCATCACATCAGTGAGAAGCTGCATCCCATCTGCGAGCACCGATGCGAACGCTTCCATCCCCTCGACCGGCACCCCTTCGGCGATTGACTCGAGCATCGACGCCACGGCCGGGTGGGTCGGGATCAGGGCTGCCGCCTTGGCCCGCACCGACGCAGTCAGCAGCAACTCCCGGCATGCCGGGGCGCTCATCCCGTCAGGGAGTACTTCTAATGCGCGCTGGTCGGCGACGGCGAAGGCGCGAACCTCTTCGACTTCATCACCGAAGAACTCGATGCGGACGGGGTGCTCCATCGTGGGCGGGAAGACATCCACGATGCCGCCACGAACAGCGAACTGTCCGCGTTTGTCGACCAAATCAGTTCGCGTGTACGCGCCAGCGACGAGCTGCGCGACAAGCTCGTCGCGCTCAAGTCGCATGCCTTCTCGAGTGGTGATGAAAGGCGCATCGCCGATACCTGCGACCAACGGCTGCACCATGGCGCGGATCGGTGCCACGACGACTCGCAGCGGCTGTGGCCATTCCTCAGGGTGCGCCAGCCGCCGCAGAATCTGCACTCGACGGCCGACGGTGTCTTGGGAAGGCGACAGCCGTTCGTGCGGCAGCGTCTCCCAGGACGGAAAGTGCGCGACGCTGTCTGGTTCGATCAATTGCGCCAGCGACGCCGCGACTTCGTCGGCTTCGCGAGTGGTCGCGGTTACCACCAGCAACGGCCGGGCTCTGGACGCCTGCGCGATGATCCAGGGGTAGCCGCCGGCTGCCATCGAGACATCGACCGGCACCTGTGCCGAAGCCGAGTCGAGGCGACGCAGCAACGCGTCGACATCGGACTGCTTAAGCAGCGATGCCTCGACAGTTGTGAATCTCATCCTCGTGTCCCGCTTCGATGTGTTCCGCGATCGAACCGCGAGCTCTTGAACCAGCCGCAGGAACCGCGGTTGCTCACGATCATGAATTGAACTTGTTCTGAGCTGCCGCCAGTCCCTCAGTCACCAGGCACTCCGTCGCGTCGACTGCACGCGCCACAGTCTCATCCAAGCTTGCTCGCTGGGCGCTGGCGAACGGCTTCAACACATAAGCGGCCGGATCGATCGGCGGCGCGGGCCGGTCGATGCCCACGCGAACTCGAAACCACTCGCCGGTCTTTGTCGACTTACGGATGCTCCGCAGCCCGTTGTGTCCGTTGTCGCCGCCGCCGAGCTTGCACCTCACAGCACCCCACGGAAGATCCAGCTCGTCGTGGATCACGATCAATTTCTCGATCGGCACGCTGTAGAAGTCCAGCAAGAATGTCGTCGGCCCACCGGAATCGTTCATGAACGACTGCGGCTGCGCCAGCACCACCTTCTCATTGGCAATGCGACCAGTTGCTACCAGAGCACGGCTTCGCTTCTGCGGAGAAAGGCTTGTTTGCGCACGCGCAGCCAACTGGTCAACGACAAGGAAGCCGATGTTGTGCCGGGTACTGGCGTACTCCGCACCGGGATTGCCGAGGCCGACAATCAACCACGGGGAATCCGCGGTCATGGCTGATCAGTCAGCAGACAGGCGGGCGGCGGCAGTCGCGTCGTCGATGACGATGAGGTCGATGTGCTCGATTGCATCGCGCACATAGTCCTTCTGCACTTCACGAGCCACCGTCTGGAAGGTTGTTCCATCCACCTTGATGTCCAGAACAAGGCCAGCGCGCTTCTTGAGTGCCTGCACCAGGTCATGGGCATTGACGGCGACATGGACCGGCTCGGTCGTCGTGCCGTAGACGACTGCCGGCACCAGGCCGGAGCGGCGGATGCGGCGAGCTGCGCCCTTACCGAAATCAGTGCGGGTCACTGCTTCAAGTTCGATACGTGCCATGTGAATCAACCTCTGCTCGGACGACTATGTCTTTGGGCGCCACTGGCAGAGCGATGGGCTGGCATCAGCAAGCACGTCGCATCGGAGTCGATCACGGGTGAGAACCCCTCGCCACCGGCGCGGGTAAGGCTAATGCAGCGGCTTAGAGCTCGAACAAGCGGGTGACCGAGCCGTCGCCGAAGACCTCGCTGATCGCGCGGGCGACGAGCGGGGCGATCGACAGCACCTTGAGCTTCTCGAACTGCTGTTCAGGCGTAATGGGCAGCGTGTTGGTCACCACCACCTCGCTGATGCGGGAATTCTGCAAACGGGTCGCGGCGGGCTCGGACAAGACACCGTGCGTGGCGGTGACGATGACATCCGCGGCACCGTTTTCGAACAACGCCTCTGCCGCCTTGACGATGGTGCCGCCGGTGTCGATCATGTCGTCGACGATCACACAAACGCGATCCTGGACATCACCGACGACCTCGAGCACTTTGGCTTCATTCGGTACTCGCGGATCACGCCGCTTGTGGAGGATCGCAAGTGGAGCACCGAGGATGTCGGTCCAACGCTCGGCAACGCGCACGCGGCCGGCATCGGGACTGACGACTGTGATTCGGTCGAGGTCGCTGCGCTTGTTCACATGCTCAGCCAAGATCGGCAGCGCGAACAAGTGATCGACCGGACCATCGAAGAACCCCTGAATCTGCGATGTGTGCAAGTCGACTGCCATCAACCGGTTGGCACCCGCGGTCTTGAACAAGTCAGCCATCAATCGTGCCGAGATCGGCTCGCGGCCGGTGTGTTTCTTGTCTTGGCGCGCGTATCCGTAGAACGGCGTCACCACGGTGATGCGCTTCGCTGATGCGCGCTTGAGCGCGTCGACCATGAGCAACTGCTCCATGATCCACTTGTTCAGCGGCTGGGTGTGCGATTGCAGGACGAACACATCAGTGCCGCGCACTGACTCGTCGAACCTCACGAAGATCTCGCCGTTGGCGAAGTCGTAAGCATCCGTGGGCAGCAGGCTGATACCCAAGTTGGCAGCGACCTCCGCAGCCAACTCAGGATGCGAGCGGCCGGCGACCAAGACGAGCTTCTTGTTGTTCGCGATTGTCAGGTCGCTCATGTTTACCCCTGCGCTTCCACGCTTGTGTCGTTTGTTTGCGGTGCTGTTCCGTTCTGCTGCGCGCGTTGCGCCGCAGCGGCCGAGCTGGTGCCTGGTCGCCGGCGCAGCACCCAGTCGAGGACATTGCGCTGACGGGCCCGCGCAACTCCCATCGCCCCAGGCGGCACGTTGTCGATGATCACCGAGCCGGCGGCGGTGTACGCGCCGTCTCCGACTTCCACCGGCGCCACCAACATCGTGTCGCTGCCGATTCGGACACTATCGCCGATGATCGTCCGGCTCTTTTCCACCCCGTCGTAGTTGACGAACACCGTTGCTGCGCCGATGTTGGTGTCGCGACCGATCGTGGCGTCGCCTACGTAGCTGAGGTGCGGAACTTTTGAGCCTTCGCCAATCTGGGCGGCCTTGATTTCCACATAAGCACCGGCTTTTGTGTCTGCCGCCAGCTGGGTGCCCGGCCGCAGGTAGGTGAAAGGACCGACATCGGCGCGAGGGCCGATGACCGCCAACGTCGCCTCAGTGCGCCGAACATGCGCAGCTTCGCCCACCTCGGTGTCGACCAAGGTGGTGTGCGGGCCGATCACCGCGCCGGCAGCAATCGATGTGGCACCGAGCAACTGGCAGCCTGGTTCGATCACGACATCAGCGGCGATTGCAACCTCAGGCGCAATCCAGGTGCTGGCTGGGTCGACGATGGTGACCCCAGCCGCCATGTGGGCATGGTTGATGCGGTCGCGCATGACAGCAGCCGCCGACGCAAGTTGTGCGCGGTCGTTGATGCCCCAGATTTCCTGGTGGTCGGGCGCCACATGGGCGATGACTTTCTGGCCCGCAGATACTGCTGCGGCCACTACATCGGTGAGGTACTCCTCACCTTGAGCGTTGTCGGTGGTCAGCGCGGACAGATGTTGGCGCAAGACACTGGAATCAAAAACGTAGACACCGGAGTTGATCTCGTTGATCATCGAGATTGCCTCATCGGCGTCTTTCTGCTCGACGATGGCCGTGACGTCGCCAAGGACATCGCGAACGATGCGGCCGTATCCGTGCGGGTCGGGCAGCATGGCGCTGAGCACCGAGACTGCGGCACCGCAATTGTTGTGGGCGTCGACGAATTCGCGCAGGGTCCGCGATGTCAGCAGCGGCGTGTCACCTGCGAGCACCAGCACCGAGTCCACGGATCCTGCGTCAAGGGCGCTCATGGCTAGTCGAACTGCATGCCCGGTGCCGTTTTGCTGTTCCTGAACCACGATGGATGCATCTGGAACCAATGTGCCGATGTGGTCGGTGACGAGTTCGCGGCCATGGCCCACAACAACGACCGTCGTCGCACCTTGTGACGGAGCTACCGGCGCGACTGCGCTCAGAACATGCGAGATGATGCTCGAGCCGAGCACCTCGTGCAGCACCTTGGGCGCGGCCGACTTCATCCTGGTGCCGGCCCCAGCGGCGAGGACGATGACGGCATCAACGCTCACGGATGCGAGCCTAGCCACCGGGTTACCGAACTTGTCACATGCGCGTTCCCCCGCCTGGACTCGAACCAAGACAACCGACTCCAAAGGACGGCGGGCTGCCAATTACCCCACGGGGGAGGGAGCGGGGCACATCCTTGCACCCGTGCGCGCATCAGCTTCAACGGCATCACTTCACCATGGAAGTTCCACCTGTCGTGCCTGCCTACGATGACGCCATGGGCAGCGAAGCGTGGGCGACCCAGTGAGCGAGTCGCCCCCACCCGTCCCCGGCGACGATGGCGGTGAACTCGCCGGTTCGCCTGCGCATGACGAGGTAGACGCATTGCTGTCTGCATGGCAGCGAGAGCGTCCCGACCTCGACACAACTCCGTTGGCGGTTCTGTCCCGAGTCACACGTTTGGCTCGCTTGCTGGATCTTGCCCGGCGGTCGTCTTTCACCGATCACGATCTTGATGTGGGCGAATTCGATGTTCTCACGGCACTGCGACGCGCAGGCTCTCCGTACCAGGTGTCAGCCGGCGTCCTCGGCGCCAGCACCATGGTGACCAGCGGCACGATGACGCACCGCATCGACCGCTTGGCAGTGCGAGGGTTGGTCACCCGGCTGCGCGACCCCAATGATGGTCGGGCCGTGCTCGTGCAGCTCACAGACTTGGGCAAACGCCGCGTCGACGAAGCCCTCACCTCGCTGCTGCAAGCTGAGCGCGAACTGCTCGCACACCTCAGCGACGATGATCGTGAGAACTTGGCACAACTGCTGCGCAGATTGCTCTTACCTTTGGAGGGCGGGCTGAACCCCTGATCAGCCGTCGATCTGGGTCGAAATCTCGAGCCACTGCATCTCTAACTCATCGCGCTCGCGTGAATAATCAGCCGCTACGGAGCCCAGCTCTTGCAGCTTCTGGAAGTCCGTCGCATGCTGTGAGATCTCCTCAGCGATGTCGGTTTGCAACTGCTCCAGCTTCTCCAGCCGCCGTTCGATGCGCTGCAACTCTTTACGCGCTGCGTGAAGTTGTGCACCATGCAAACCCCCCGACGTCGAAGCCGCGGTTGTTCGACTCGGCGTGGACGCAGGTGCGCCGGGCTGGACTGGCGCCCGCAATGCCAGATACTGCTCAATTCCGCCGGGCAGGTGGCGCAGATGCGCCGGTCCAGCAGGCGTGGGCAGTAATGCGTACATGTGATCGCAAGTGCGCTCCAAGAAATAGCGATCGTGCGAGACGCTGACCACGGTCCCGGGCCACGTGTCAAGAAGTGACTCGAACTCAACTGCGGTCTCAGTGTCCAGATCGTTAGTCGGCTCGTCGAGGAGCAAGACATTGGGGCCGGCCAACAGGACAGACAGCAAAGCCAACCGTCGCTTCTCGCCGCCGCTGAGATCGCGGACGAAAGTGGTCAACCGATTGCCGCGGAAACCGAAACGCTCGAGCAATGAACGCGCGCTGACTTCAACGCCTTCGATCTCAATGGTTGGCCGCAAAGACTCCACATGAGCCAGGACAGATGTGTCTGGCGGCATCTCTTCGACAATCTGCGACAGCAAGCCGATTGCCACTGTGGTGCCGACCTCGATCCGGCCGTGCTGGCGGTGGGGATGGATGGCCACGGGCGCATCGCAGGCATCCGCGATCGCGTTCAACAGCGTGGACTTGCCGATGCCATTAGGGCCGAGGACCCCGTAGCGAACACCCGGCGCCAAATGCCAGGTGATGTCCGCGATCACCGTCGGAGAGTTCACCTCAATGGAGTACGACGCGTTCTCGACGTTGACGACCTTTTTGCCCAGACGAGAAGACGCGATGCGAACCAGCGAGACCGAATCCCGTGGAGAGGGAATGTCAGCGATCAATGCCTCGGCTGCGGCAATGCGGAATCTGGGTTTGCTGGTCCGAGCAGGCGCTCCGCGGCGCAACCACGCAAGTTCCCTGCGCAGCATGTTCTGTCGCCGCTCTTCGGTCACTGCTTCCCGTCGCTGCCGTTCCGCGCGCGCCAAAACGAAGGCCGCGTAGCCGCCTTCGTAACGGTGAACCTGGCCATCGGTCACTTCCCAGGTGCTATCGCAGGCGGCGTCCAGGAACCAGCGGTCGTGAGTGACAATCAAGGTGGCGCCTCGGCGCTTGGCGATGAAGGCAGCCAACCAATCGATGGCTTCAATCTCGAGGTGGTTGGTGGGCTCATCCAAGATCAACACATCCGGATCTGCCATCAGCGACTTGGCGAGCTCGGCTTTACGCCGTTGACCGCCGGACATCGAACCCATGGTCGTGGTCATCCCGAATGCATAAGCACGGCCTTGGGTGCCGCCGACCAATCCGTCGAGGACTTCCCGAGCCAAAGGCCGCGACGCCCAGGAGTGCGAGGGCTCGTCACCAAACAGGAACTGCCCCAGCATCAATTCTTTGGGGACTTCTTCTTGCTCCTGCCCGACCAGGCGCACCTGGGTTCCCGATGTCACGGTGACGCGGCCCGAGTCGAGGGAGCGGATGCCGGCGAGCACCTCGACCAATGTCGTCTTGCCGCCGCCGTTGTTGCCGACCACGCCGATGCGGTCACCGTCCATGATGGCCAGCGTCACACCGTCCAACACGCTGCGAGTTCCATAAACAACCCGCGCACCTTCAAGCCCGATCAGCGGAGTGCTCATGCCTTACCGAGCCACACGGATGTTTGCCAGAGCGCCAGGCACTGGGCCGCGCGCCTGCATCACACGATCGCATGCTGCTTCACTCATCAAGGCAACTGAGATGTCGACCGCTGTCTCGTCATCGGGGGCCAGGAAGCAGCATGTGGGGCCGCTGCCGGAGACGACGCCGCCAACGGCGCCCGCAGACATACCCACATCCAAAGTACGACTCAGTGACGGTCGCAGCGCAATCGCAGCCGCCTGCAAGTCGTTGGTCAATGCAGCGCCGATTGCATCGACTTCCCCGCCCGCTAACGCGGTCAACACCTGCGCACAAGCATCACTTCGAAGCTGTGCAACAACATCGTCGGCGCGGAGTTCGTCAAGGCGTTGGTACACCCGGTGCGTCGACAAGCCTTCGTCGCTGACGGCGATCACCCACCGCAGATTCGCCCGGCCAAGCACCGGGCTGAGTTGCTCCCCGCGTCCGCGGCCGAGCATCGATCCGCCGTAAAGTGCGAAGGCAACATCTGAACCCAATCCAGCCGCCAGTTCGACCAGTTGATCGTTGTCAAGTTCGGCGTCCCACAAACAGCTGCACGCAACCAAGGTGGCAGCAGCATCGGCGCTGCCACCGGCCATCCCGGCGGCAACCGGAATCCGCTTGTCGATGCTGATGCGCACATCAGGCTCTCGACCGATCCGCGCAGCTACCGATTGCGCTGCCTGCCAAGCGAGATTTGTCGCGTCAGCCGGAACCTCGCCGCTGACTCCGTCCATGCGAACGCTCACTCCCCGCTCGCTGGGCAGGCACGCAGAGACGGTGACGGTGTCATAGATGTCGACGGCGTGGAACACAGTTGCCAAGTCGTGGAATCCGTCATCGCGCAATGGGCCGATGGCCAGTCCGAGATTGATCTTCGCCGGCGCTCGCACGACAACCGAGCCTGCCGGTCGCGGCATGTCGGTCGCGTCAGTCATAGTTCAACAATCCTAGGTCGCGCGGATTGCGCAGGGGGCGTGCGTGCATCAGGTGAACCGCTGACAGCGTCGGACGATGAGGATCGCGTAGTGCAGCCGGCGACCATCGCAGAGCTCCTACAGCGCCTCGGCCAACCTCACCCAATCATCGATATCCAAAGTCTCTGCCCGGGCTTGCGGGCTGATGCCTGCCTTCACTAGCGCCGACTCCGCGGCGGCAGAACCTCCGCACACACCAGCCAGTGCGGTGCGCAGGACCTTCCGCCGTTGGGCGAAGCCCGCGTCGATCAGAGTGAACACGCGCTCCCGCGGCACCGGCCACTGCCGGTGATGGCGGCGAATCAAAACCAGTGCGCTATCAACATTGGGCGCCGGCCAGAACACATTTCGGCCGATTGACCCCGCCTTCTCGACTGTGCCGAACCAGCGGGCTTTGACGCTGGGCACTCCGTAGGTGCGAGAACCCGGTCCAGCGGCAAGCCGATCCGCTACCTCGGCCTGGACCATGACCAACACTGTTTCGATGCTGGTGACAGTGGCGAGCAAGTGCAGCACCACCGGGACCGCCACGTTGTAGGGAAGGTTGGAGACCATCGCTGTCGGCGGTGGCGGTGGCAAGTCCCGCACGCTCAGCGCGTCAGCGTTAACGACCGTCAGCTTCGCTGCCAGATGCGGTGCACGCTCACTGACTGTCTGCGGTAACGCGGCTGCCAATGCAGGGTCGATCTCAACCGCAGTCACGTGAGCACACGAGTGCAACAGCGCCAGAGTCAAGCTGCCCAGGCCTGGGCCGACTTCGAGCACGATGTCGTCCGCACCAACACCTGATCGAGTGACGATCATCCGGACGGTATTGGCGTCGATAACGAAGTTCTGGCCATGTTGCTTCGTCGGCCGGATGTTGTGCCTTTGCGCTAGTTCGCGGATATCGCGAGCGCCTAACAACGAAACTTCGTCAGCCACGCCGGCCCCGATGCAGGGTCACGCGCATGCGGCCGTCCGCGAATGCAAACTTCACGGCAATCACCATGTGCCGAACGCCGCGAAAGCGTTGGTTTGCGTCTGTCGGCAGAACTCAGCAAGTTCAACACCGCGGAACTCCGCCATGAAGCCGATGGTAAGGGGCATCAAGTAGGAAGCATTCGGCTTTCCGCGATGTGGTGTCGGCGGCAGGAACGGCGCATCAGTCTCGGTCAGAATCAAATCCAACGGCATTACCACCAAACCGTCGCGGATGTTTTGCGCGTTCTTGTAGGTGACAGTGCCGGAGAAAGATGCATACCAACGCCGCTGCGCGCACACTTCTGCCAGCCATGCATCGCCGGAGAAGCAGTGGAAGATCACCGTGTCCGGCGCTCCAACCTCATCGAGGATTTGGACGACTTCCTCATGGGCATCCCGATCGTGGATCATCAATGCCTTGCCGTGCTTCTTCGCCATGGCAATGTGCTCGCGGAAAGAGCGCATTTGCGCGGCGCGACCAGCATCGCCAGTTCTGAAGAAGTCAAGGCCGGTCTCGCCGATGGCCCGAACTCGAGGATCAGCGGCCAATCGATCGATCTCCGCAAGCGCTGCATCTAGTTCCGCATCGCCACCGGCTTCGTGGATACGCGGCGCCTCGTTGGGATGCAGAGCCACGGTTGCGATGACATCAGGGTGCGCATGGGCGGCATCAACCGCCCACCGAGAGCGCTCTAGGTCGACGCCGACCTGCACAACTTTGGTGACATTGACTGCGGCAGCTGCCTGCATCGTTTCATCCAACGGCCAGACAGGTTCTTCGTCCATCGCCAAATCCATATGGCAATGCGCATCCACCACTGGGTGCGGCAGCGCAACCGGCGCTGCTGGCCGCTCGGTCACGCACCCTCCGACTCGTCGTCGACCACCCGCGGGAACAACGCTTCGCCCTTCAGGGTCACCGTGCCAGCCGGCAAAGTCGCCCAAGTTCCGGCCTGATCGATTCGCTGATTCTCGATGCCTCCGAGCACCGATGCGGCGCCGATCTGCTGCCACAAAGCCGTGGTCGACTTCGGCATCACCGGGTGCAGCATGACTGCCACCCCGCGCAAACCTTCACACACGGTGGTGACGACTGCGCCGACGCGATCCATCGCCTCTGGCGTGCCCGCCTTCGCCACCTTCCACGGTTCTTGCTCGGTCAGGTAGCCGTTCAGCGCATCGACGAACTCCTTCACCGCGCCGATGGCGACGGCAAAGTCCAAGGTGTCGATGGCTGCATCTGCTGCGGCAGCCGTTCGCGTCCACAGCTCGGCAATCGCCCGGTCGGCATCAGCGAAATCACTCACCATCGGCAACGCCGCACCGAAGTAGCGCTCGTTCATCGCTGTTGCCCGCGAAGCCAAGTTCCCCAAGCCGTTGGCGAGCTCGTTGTTGTAGCGCGCAGACATGTCTTCCCACGAGAACGAACCGTCGGAGCCGAACTGGATCGCTCGCAGGAAGTAATAGCGGAACGCGTCAGAGCCGAACACATCGATGATCTGGCTCGGCGCGATGCCCGTGAGCTTCGACTTGCTCATCTTCTCCCCGCCGACCAGCAACCAGCCATGGGCGAACACTTGCTTCGGCAGCGCCAGATTGCCGGCCATCAACATCGCCGGCCAGATCACTGCGTGGAACCTCAAGATGTCCTTGCCGACGAGGTGCACATCGGCCGGCCAGGTGCGAGCGAATCTCGCAGCACCTTCGTCGTCGGTGTCGCCAAGGCCAACCACTGTGGCGTAGTTCAGGAGCGCGTCGAACCACACATAGAAGACATGGCCGGGGTCCCATGGCACCGGGATTCCCCAGTCGAATGTCGACCGGGAAACTGAAACATCCTTCAGGCCCATCTTCAAGAACGACAGAATCTCGTTGTAGGCGCTGCGCGGGGCGATGGCATCGGGATTCGCCTCGTAGTGCGCAATCAGCTGGTCGGCGAACTGGGACAACCGGAAGAACCAGTTCTCCTCGCGGATCATCTCCACTGGCTTCGAGTGAGTTGGGCAGCACAATTGACCCTCGTACTCGCCTGTCCCCGGCACCAGTTCGTCCTCGGCCATGAATGCTTCGCAGCCGAGGCAGTACGGGCCCTCGTAAGAATCCTTGTAAATGTGTCCCGCGTCCTTCAACGATGCCAAGTACCGCTGCACTCGCATCGTGTGACGCTCTTGGGTGG
>JBEHCB010000063.1:0-4822 GCA_041192885.1 Actinomycetota bacterium | reverse complement strand
CCGGGTGCCGCTGCCGTGGTGCAACGAGCCGCCAGCCAATGGATTCGGCCCGTCGCAGAACTCGTGGCTGCCGCAACCACCCGCTTGGGGCTCTCTGTCGGTGCAAGAACAGCAAGGTCGACCGGATTCGATGTTGGAGTTGATCCGCGCAGCCCTGCATGCTCGAAAGGAGCACGGCGCTTTCGGTGAAACTGCGTTCACCTGGCGCGACGACATCGCCGCGCAGATTGCGCCGGGACGAACTGATGTGCTGGTCAGCGAGCACGGCAGCGGCGAAGCACGCGCGTTAGTGGTGATGGTCATCGGGGACCAGCCGGTTGCCCGACCAGCTGGCGAACTGCTTGTCAGCAGTCAGCCAGTCACCGCAAATGAGATTCCCGGCGAATCCTGCGCCTGGTTCTCGTTGATCTGAGGCGTGGCGAGAGCCCTCTTTACTTGCCGCGAACCACGGACAATCGCGCGATGCCGTCATCGGCTCGAGCAAAGACTTGCCCCATGGCTGTGGTGATCCGCTTCCAGGGTCCGTTGGTGGACGCAGCAACAGGGGTTTGCGCGAGGTTGAGGAATCCCAGCTGCCGAGCGATGTGCAGTGCCCCACGCGGCAGTGACGACCAGCCGGGCTGCGCCCAGTCAGCGCGCATCGCTGCTTCCCGCGCACGCTCGGGCAGCAACTCGGCCTGAGCACTCGCCCGCGCTATCTGCGCATCAATCTCGGCAGTGATGTCCCCTGCCATCCCCTTGAACGCAGGTTGCCAGCCTTGGCGGGGTGGAAGGTTCTGCAGAGTAGGCGAAGCATCAACCTCATCAGGGACGGTGATGCCGGTTGATCCAGACCTGGCGCGAACATCGCCGATCACATCCCGCAAACGACCGGCCGACACCACCGAGGACAAAGGCTCGGTCAGCACAGCAGAGGTCGGCAGGGCGATAAATGCGATAAACGAATCGTCAACATCGCTGTAAAACCCGAGGGCGTTGCCTTCACCCTCGATGCGAACTGCCGCGAACGGATCCCATTGAGTCAACCGACGCAGGTAACCAGCCAAGAACAATGTCTCGGGCTGATTCAGGTGGAATTCGCGGCTCACCTGCTCATCATGGCCACTTGCAAGGCTCAGCGCATCCCGAGGGCATCCGGTTCAGCCAACCCGCGCTCAGCCCGCGCTTACGAGCGCGTACGCACGCGCAGTCGGGCTTACGAACGAGTGAGCTTGCGATAGGTGGCGCGATGCGGCCGCGCGGCCTCGGCACCCAATCGCTGAATCTTGTTCGCCTCGTAGCTCTCGAAGTTGCCTTCAAACCAGAACCACTGTGAATCACCTTCATACGCCAAGATGTGGGTGGCGATCCGGTCGAGGAACCAGCGGTCGTGGGATGTGATGACCGCGCAGCCGGGGAAATCCAGCAGCGCGTTCTCAAGACTGCCCAGGGTCTCGACATCCAAATCGTTCGTCGGCTCATCCAGCAGCAGAAGGTTGCCGCCGAGTTTCAGGGTCAATGCCAAGTTCAGGCGGTTGCGCTCGCCGCCGGAGAGCACATTGGATGGCTTCTGCTGGTCTGGGCCTTTGAATCCGAATGCGGACACATATGCGCGCGAAGGCATCTCGACCGCGCCGACCTTGATCCAGTCAAGGCCATCGGATACGACCTCCCAGAGGTTCTTGGTTCCGTCCAGCCCCTCGCGGTTCTGATCGACGTAACTCAGCTTGACCGTGTCGCCGACCTTGATGCTGCCCGAATCAGGTTGTTCGCCCTCCCCTGTCGCCGCGCCGACGATCATCTTGAACAGCGTCGTTTTGCCGACTCCGTTTGGCCCGATGACACCGACGATGCCGTTGCGCGGCAATGTGAACGAGAGGTTGTCGATGAGGATGCGGTCGCCGAATCCCTTAGTGAGGTTCTCCACCTCCACCACAACCGAGCCCAAGCGCGGACCCGGCGGGATTTGGATCTCCTCGAAATCGAGTTTGCGCATCTTGTCCGCTTCGGCGGCCATCTCCTCGTAGCGGTCCAAGCGAGCCCGGCTCTTCGTCTGTCGCGCCTTGGCATTGCTGCGCACCCACTGAAGTTCATCTTCGAGGCGCTTGCGCATCTTGACGTCTTTCTGGCCTTCGATCTTCAGGCGAGTTGCCTTGGTTTCCAAGTAAGTGGAGTAATTGCCCTCATAGGGGTAGCAACGACCGCGGTCGATCTCCAGAATCCACTGAGCCACGTTGTCCAGGAAGTAACGGTCGTGGGTGATGGCCACCACGGTGCCTGGGTACTTCTCCAAGTGCTGCTCGAGCCATTGCACGCTCTCGGCGTCGAGGTGGTTGGTCGGCTCGTCCAACAGCAGCATGTCGGTCTGCTGCAACAGCAACGTGCACAGCGCCACCCGGCGGCGCTCACCACCGGAGAGCACTGTGACATCGGCATCCGAGGGCGGACAGCGCAAGGCATCCATCGCTTGCTCAAGCTGGTTGTCCAAGTCCCATGCGTTCAGGTGGTCGATTTTCTCCTGCAGTTGGCCCATCTCGGCCATCAACGCATCGAAGTCCGCATCAGGCTCGCCCATGAGCACGCCGATCTCGTTGAACCGATCGACCATCGCCTTCGTCTCGGCGACGCCTTCCTGCACATTGCCGAGCACATCCTTCTCGGGGTTCAACTGCGGCTCCTGGGACAAGATCCCGACCGTGTATCCGGGAGTGAGCAGGCCATCGCCGTTGGATAACGGTTCGATGCCCGCCAGGATCTTCAGCAGTGTCGACTTACCGGCGCCGTTAGGTCCGACGACGCCGATTTTCGCGCCCGGCAAGAACGCCAGTGTCACGTCATCGAGGATGACTTTGTCGCCGTGCGCTTTGCGAGCCTTGCGAAGGGTGTAGATGAACTCAGCCACGAGGCGCAACCCTATCGGCGGCGCGGGGCTGCGGCTCAGAGCCGCAGCAGTGCGTTGTCGTCGCTGGACTGAGGAATGACCGCCAAGGTGGCCTTCGCAATTTCGCCTTGTTCGTTCAGCGCGAGCGAGAGGTCGTACTTCATGGTGGCGCCGCGGATCCTGAATGTTGCGGATGTCGACGATTCGGCCGCCACGGGCAGTTCAATCACATCGATGGAAGCCTCCAGCGCGCGCATGATCCCGGCAACTCGCACAAGGCTCTCACTATCCACATCAGCTGCCCGCGCGATGTCCTCAGGCAGCTGGCCCGAGGTGTGCAGTTTCTTCGCGACGCGCACGGCAAGCGTCACCAACTCTTGAGAAGGTCCCGCAACAGCGCGCACATTGAGCGTCTGCAACTGCTGCTGCCGCAGCGGGTTGAGCCGCACCTCAACGCGCAATCGGCCGCTCGTGCCCGGCAGCCACCAGACCATGTGCGAGGAAGCGGTGCTGGAGATCTCTTCGGCCGGACCGGCGATGCCGCCGATGGTGTCGATCGCGGTCTTGATGCCGGCGACGCGATGCGCCCGCAGCTCGTCTTCGTCCATGTTCGGACCGAACAGCGCATCAGCGGCTGCGTCGTCCCATTCGACCAGCAACCGGTTCACTGCGATAAAGGATTTCTTGGTCGATGGCGTGGGCACGATGACCCGCGATGGCGCATCAACTTTGACTAACAAATCACGCAAGACCTGCGTCGCCAGTCGGAAAGCGCCGCCGTATCTGCCGTTGCTCAACGCAATGACGCCCACCCCAGTCGCCGGATGCCACACCATGTGGGTTCCGTATCCGGGGTAACCACCCGAGTGACCGACGGTTGAGCCGAAACGCGCATGCGGGGAATTCATGAGGCCGAATCCGTACATCGGCGCATTCAGTGCCACTGGCACCGACGCCGTTGCGGGATCAACCGAGACCGACGCGAATATGTGTCGGTGGCCCTGCTGCATCTGCCGGCGGCTGTCACGGCCGAGGACCGCGTCCCATTCGCTGCGGCTGTCCCCTTGATCTGCGGGTCCGACGCTGGCCGAGGCGTCGCACATGAATGTCACCCATCGACTCAAGTCGACGACGTTGCTGAACAGCCCGCCCAGTGGCGCGAATTCCCCTGTGGGTGCGACCGGCTCCACATGCCAGGCATCGTCACGGCGGAAGTGCCCATTGGCCAGCAGCGACGCATCGACATCAGCCAGAGCGAAACCGGTGTTCACCAAGCCCAGAGGCTGCAGCAGTCGGCGGGACACGAAGTCCTGGTACTGCATGCCAGAGACATTCGTGATGATGCGGCCAAGGATTGTGTAGCCGAGGTTGCTGTACTCGAACTGCGTTCCCGGCTGGTCGTTGAATACGAATCCGTCGCTGAGCTGTCGCGTGTAGTCGGCGGGTGCCATTGATTCCTGCCGGTCGGCCCATGGGTCATCTGTCGCCCAGCCGCCTTGCATCGTCAGCAGATCGCGCACGGTTGGCATTCGCGAATCCGGAGTCGGCAGGGCGAGAGTGGCCAACTCTGGAACATAGTCAGACATCGGAGCCTCGAGGTTTATCAACCCCGCATCGCGCAACTGCAGGATCGCCGCAGCCGTGAACGACTTGGTCATCGATGCGATCCGGAAGATCGACTCTGCACTCGGAGCCGTGCCGCCGAGTGTTGCCATGCCGGCGCCGCCGGCGAACAACAACTCGCCTCCATGGACAACGCCATAGGAAATACCGGGCGCGGTGTTGCCCGCTAAAAATGATTGCGCGGAAGCGACCACATCGTCTGCGCATCCCAACAATTGTTCGCGCAACGCGAGTGCATCGAAGGCCATGCGGGCAGCGTAGGCGGCGTGTTCACATCTGCCCCCACACGACACCGTCGGCCAAGAAGTGCCAGCCCAGCCACCACCACAACGTCAAGAA
>JBEHCB010000062.1:0-2629 GCA_041192885.1 Actinomycetota bacterium | reverse complement strand
CATCGGCAGGATCCCCCGCAACCAGAGTCCACGACTGCGGGTCGTCGCCGGCAGCCTGCAATGTGTCCAAGTCCTGCCGCAGAACCCCACCGGAGACCGAACGCCACTCGTGTCGGTTGCGGCTCGGCCGCGGCGCGTGCAACAACCGCATCGCCGTCTTCGGCTTCAACACCGTCAGCGCCGCATCAGCGAACCCTGGGGCGACGACAACTTCAGTGAACACTTCAGTGATCGCTTGCGCGGTTTCTGTGTCCAACTCGTGGCTGACCGCCACCACGCCGCCGAACGCGGACAACGGATCGCATGCAAGTGCTCGCTGGTACGCCTGCAAAAGAGAGTCACCGACGGCGATGCCGCAAGGGTTTGCATGCTTGATGATCGCAACGGTCGGCACATCGCCGTGGTCATGCACCGCCCGCCATGCCGCATCGGCGTCGAGGTAGTTGTTGTACGACATCTCCTTACCCTGCAGCAGGGTGCCGCGGGCAACTCCGGTGTTGCCGGGGTCGTTGTCGATGTAGACCGCGGCGCTTTGGTGCGGGTTCTCGCCGTAACGCAATGAATGCACCAGCGTGGCGGTGGTGCCGGTGAAGTGCGACCAGCCATCGTGGCTGTCAGCTTGCGCGCCGAACCACGATGCGACTGCAGTGTCGTACGCCGCGGTGTGCGCGTACGCGCGAGCCGCCAACTGACGACGCTCATCGAAGGTGAAGCCGCCGTTATCCAACGCCGCGTACACCTGCTCGTATTGCGAGACATCTGTGACGACGGCGACGCTCTCGTGGTTCTTTGCAGCCGCACGGACCATCGCCGGCCCGCCGATGTCGATGTTCTCGATGCATTCATCAACATTGGCACCAGACATCACGGTGTTTTGGAATGGGTAGAGGTTGACGACCAACAATTCGAACGGCTCGATGCCGTGCTGGCTCATCTGCTCTTGGTGCTCGGCGGTGCCGACACGGCCGAGCAAACCGCCGTGGATCAACGGGTGCAGGGTTTTCACGCGCCCATCGAGGATCTCGGGAAATCCGGTGACATCGCTGACTGAGACAACGGGGATGCCAGCAGCGGCGATGGTTGCAGCAGTGCTGCCGGTGGACACAAGTTGAACGCCGTGATCGTGCAGTCGTTGCGCCAGAGTCACCAAGTCGGTCTTGTCGGACACGCTGATGAGGGCTCGACGGACGGGCACGCGCTGCGACATCGAAACTCCAAGTGTGGGCGGGACGTCATCTGTGCGACCAGGTCAGCGTCGCCGGGCGCTCACTGCCGTGATGTCGCGGGCAAACCTAGCCGCTGGCGGAGCACCTGCACGATCAGGCGGCGCTCATGCACCTTGATGCGCTCATGCAGGGATTCCTCGGTGTCATCCACTGCGATGTCGACGACGATTTGCGCGAGCACCTCGCCGGTATCGACACCTGCGTCGACCAGATGCACCGATGTGCCGGTTTGTTCCACGCCCGCGGCCAATGCATCGGCGACAGCGCGCGCACCCGGGAACTGCGGCAGCAACGATGGGTGCGAGTTGATGATCTTCCCTTCGAATCTGGCGAGCACCGCCGGGCCGAGGATCCGCATGAATCCCGCCGACACGATCAAGGCCGGCTCCAAGGCCGCCAACTCCTTCGCTAGCGCTGCGTCCCACTGTGCGCGATTCTCGTAATCCCCCACCGGCATCGCGACCACGGAAACCCCGCAATCGTTCGCGCGTTGTGCGACAGCTGCTGCTGGTTTGTCAGTCACTAGCGCGGGCACCGCGTAATCCCCGTGCGCGGCGGCGTCGTCGAAAATCGCTTGCGCCAAGGTTCCCGAGCCTGATGCGAGCACCACAACCCGCGGCAACGAGCCGCTCATCGGTGCTCCTGTGCGGAATCTGCATGCGCAATCTGCATCGTCAATTCGCTTACTCGCCTGCCGAATCGCGCTTGATCAACCGCTGAAGTCGGCCAGCCAAAGACTCTCGAATCTGATCGGGATTAGATTCTCGACGCAGTTCGCGACCAGCCAGCCACAACCCGAGGACTACGCCGACAAAAACCTCCGCGGCCAGGAAGCCCGCGCACATCAAGTCCGCACCAAGGTGGTCCCACGCGCCGTCGCTTGCACCCAAGATCCCGCCCGCAGTCGCGTACGCCAAGCCCAACGCGACTACGCCTGCGCACACCGCGGCCGTGAATGCGACCCGCACTGTCGGCCACAAGCCGTAGCGGTCAGACGAATCAACGCAGGCGTACGCCGCATATGCCGCAACCGCGACTGGCACCAGAAGTAACGACATCGCGTACGGATGCAGATTTGTCGGCAGCACCGCGAAAGACGCCAGCTGCGGCCACGCAACAGTGGTGCCGCTGAACAAACCCAACTGCGCGGAGCCGGCTGCAACCATGCCGCCGGACATGCCGAGAGCCACCCACGCAAGTGCAGTCGGCGCGAACAACAGGTTCACGATCGCCATTGCCACCTGCGACAAGACATCCGATACAACCGGCTCGGTGACTGCGCGGACCGCCGACAGGTTCACCACCCACAAGGCGATGTATGCGATCGCGCAAGCAAGCAAATACGCATACGCAAAGCGGCGGATGATCGAAAACGCCAATGCAGTCGGCCGACGCCATTGGAC
>JBEHCB010000061.1:0-10653 GCA_041192885.1 Actinomycetota bacterium | reverse complement strand
AAGCCCGAGATGCGGAATGCGCCGTCAGTCTTGTCCAAATCACGGGTGCTGTTGTCTGCCACCACCAACGGCGAGCTGTCCAAATCCCATGGCGCAAGAGTTGCATCGCCATCGAGGGCCGTGATTGTGAAAGTCGCGCCACCCAACAACTGGTCATCGTGGCCGGCGACCACCTTGGTGAACGCCACGGTTCCAAGGTGGTTGACGAACGCGCCTGCCGCAGTCGTTTGCCCGATTGCCACCGACTGTCCGCTGATCACAGCGCCTGTTCCCAGATAGCCAATCGGCGCACTGGTCTCAGTAATCGAGTAAGTCCCAGGCAACAAATCCTGGACAGTCACCTGGCCTGCCCCCGAATCGGCATCGTTCGCGCCATTGTCAGTCACGACTACATCTGTGCCCGCAGCATCTGTGCGGTGCACGGTGAATGTCGCGCCACCAACTAGCGGGCCGGTTGCGGTTCCTTCATGTTTCGTCCACGACAGCGAGCCACATGTGGCTGGCGAGTCGAAGGGGTGCACCGCCGTGCCGTCAGCAAGGTTCACTGGCGCACCGTCGCTGGTGGAATTGCCAGTCGCGCCGCGCAACTGCCACGACGAAATTGTTGTTAGGTCACAAGGGTTCGACTCGTCGATCAAACCGGCAGCGGTGAGGTCGACCCCGATCTCACCAAACAATCGTGCTCCAATCTGGCCGCTTACGGCAACCGGGCTGCCATCCCACGGCGATTCGGCTGCGATCGGCGAAGCGTTTGTCCCTGACACAAAGGCCGCGGGGTCGAGAGTGGCATCCCATGCGGTGCCGTTCCAGGTTCGCGCGCTGCCGAACACAATGCCTGCACCTGTCGTCACATCCACGACGATTCGCACATCGCCTGCGGTGCGCGCTGTCGGCCCAGTCGCACTCTGGTTCATCTCCAGAAGGAAGCCGCCGCTGCCGGTGTTGTCCGCGCGATCCCATCCCGCGAACCACCACCAGTGGCCGGTCGAGGAGTCTTTCGCGATGTAACTAGCGTGGTAACCGATATCCACCTTGCCAGCCGCGCTGCCGTTGTTGCCGAGGTTCCACGTCGAAGGGCTGTCCGACTCTTTGCTGGTTTGGTTGTAGGTAGTGGTGTCCGCGTTGCCGATTTGATCGTTGTATGGCGTGACGCCGATGTTGGACCAGTCCTTGGCAGAAGCGGCGGCGATATCACCGTCAATCTCAAATCCCGCCACGGTGACGGGCGCAGCTTGCACCGGTGCCAGCCCGGCAGTAACCGCCAGTGTGGCGACAGCCGTGAAGGCAGCCGCGACGCGGCGCCACCTGCCGTTCATCGTTGCAACTGTGCGGCGGCCGCGGAAGCGGCGAACACCCTTGTTCATGCAGTTCCTTCCGTGATGTGGAAGGCCCGCTTGATCGGGGAGAACGCAATCAATGTCCCCGGTGCGCAGACGGCATGCGGATATCGCCTGCTTGCGAGCCGGGGGCACCGTGCGCGCACTTGCAGTCACTTGACACAGCGAATGGGGATGAATGCACCTGCCGGAGATGCGGCTGTGGGCATAAAGACATCGCGCGGCTAGCCCAAGCCGGCTAGCCGCGCGATGTGAGCGTCAGTTGACGCGAACTACTTCTTGCCGAACAGGTCCTTGCACGCTTGTGCGTTGGTGAACGCGGACTTCAACGCCTCGTTCTTCGAGGTCGTGAACACCTTGTATGCCTCAGCCAAACGCGCAGCTGCGCCAGTCACCTGCTTCAGCGCATCTGCCAACTCAGCTGTGGCAGCAACGGCAGCGCTGGCGGTCTGGGCGCTGCTCAACTTTCCTGCCGCAGTCTCGACCACAGCCCAGGCGTCATACAGCGCCTGCTGGTCTTTGCGCAATTGCTGCTGGGCACTGCTGGTGTCGCCGTTCAGCGTCACACCCGCCGCCCACTGCTGGTCAACCACGGTGATTGCCGTTTGCAACGAGTCAAATTTGTCAGTGACCTTCTGCTTGTAGCCGGCGATGTCACTGAGCGTCGGCTTGGCAACTGTCGTCACAAGATCGGTGGTCGCGGACTTCAGCGATGAGCCAGCTGTGCAGACATCCTGCGCCCACTTCTCAGTGGCACTTGTTTCCTTCTTCTGGCCGCAGCCGGCGATTGCGCCGGCAACCAGCACCAGAGCTGCTGCGGATACTGCGAACTTCGACGGTTTCATGCTGCTACTCCTCGTGACAGGGCCGAACATGGCTCGCACCTCAGGCCGTGTGCTCGCGCCCAGTCTTATCTCCTGCGCGCGGTCACCTCATCGTAATGGCGCGCCTAGCGGTCCGCGTCGGAGAGCGGTACTCGCCCTGCAGCGAGCCCGAACTCGCAGCGTAGGCTTGGGCCCTGATACCGCGCTGACGACAGACGCACTCTCGCGCCCCGGCCGGCGGGCGCCCCGCGGTCGAGGAGGCCCCGCTCCATGAGCACCGACGCCACGCCCGCTGCTCACCCCTCGTCAATCGAGGAATTCGGCGCCAACCAATGGCTAGTCGATGAGTTGTACTACCAATATTTGGAGAACAAGTCGTTGGTCGACCCCGCCTGGTGGGACTTTTTCGCCGACTACCGACCCGGCCAGTTACCTCAAGCAGTCAAGCCTGAAGCTGTCGCCGTGACGCCCACTGAAGTTGCGGCTCCAGCTGCTTCCTCACCCGCGGCTGCGTCGCCAATTGCGATTCCGGCTTCGACACCGGCAGCAACAATCACTGCACACGCCAACACTGTGGAACCGCTTCGCGGTCCTGCCGCGCGAGTGGTCGCCAACATGGAAGCCTCCCTCGCGGTACCGACCGCCACATCAGTGCGCGCGGTCCCAGCCAAGTTGCTTGCAGACAACCGCATCGTCATCAACAACCACTTGGCCCGCGGCAGGGGCGGCAAGGTGTCGTTCACGCACATCATCGGCTTTGCAGTCGTGAAGGCGGTCAAAGCCCTGCCGGCGATGAACAATTCATATGCACTTGCCGATGGCAAACCGGGCTTATCGATCAACCACGACATCAACATGGGGTTGGCGATCGATATGGCCAAACCCGATGGCAGCCGCCAACTGCTTGTGCCCGTGATCAAGGGCGCGCAGAGCATGGATTTCGCGGAGTTCTGGACCGCGTATGAAGACCTGGTGCGCAAGGCGCGCAACAACAAACTCACAGTTGACGACTTCGCCGGCGCCACACTGTCTCTGACCAATCCGGGAACAATCGGAACCGTTCATTCAGTGCCACGACTGATGGCCGGGCAGAGCGCGATCGTCGGCGTCGGCGCGATGGAATATCCGGCGCAGTGGCAGGGTGCCAGCGCAGAGACCTTGACTCGCCACGCAGTCTCGCAGATTTTGACTCTCACCAGCACTTACGACCACCGCATCATTCAAGGCGCGCAAAGCGGCGAGTTCCTGCGACTGATCCACCAGTACCTCATCGGCGATGACGGTTTCTATGACGAGATCTTCAGCGCGCTGCGGATTCCGTACATGCCAATCCGCTGGGCATCCGATGTTGCTACAACTCACGACTCGGACCTGGACAAGGCCGTCCGCGTTCAGCAGTTGATCCACGCATTCCGAGTGCGCGGGCACCTGATGGCGGACTTGGATCCATTGACCGATACGCCCCGGATGCACCCGGACCTTGAACTGGAGACGCACGGGCTGACTTTGTGGGATCTGGATCGCGAATTCCCCACTGGCGGGTTCGGCGGCAAGCCATTCATGAAGTTGCGCGACATCTTGGGTGTGCTGCGCGATGCGTACGCGCGCCGCAGCGCTATCGAATACATGCACATCGCCGATCAAACTCAGCGAAGTTGGCTGCAAGCACGGCTCGAGAAGCCGCACGAGAAACTGCAGCGCGATGAGCAGATGCACATCTTGGATTGCCTCAACCACGCGGAAGCGTTCGAGACCTTCCTGCACACAAAGTACGTCGGCCAAAAGCGGTTCTCGCTCGAAGGCGGAGAGTCGATGATCGCCTTAGTCGATGCGATGCTGCAGCGGGCGGCAGACGACAACATCGTCGAAGCCTGCATTGGCATGCCGCACCGCGGGCGCTTGAACATGCTTGCGAACATCGCCGGCAAGAGCTACTCCCACATCTTCCGTGAATTCGAGGGCGTCGGCGCGCTCGAGAACTCAGTGCACGGCTCTGGCGATGTGAAGTACCACCTCGGCACCGAGGGCACATTCACATCGCGTTCAGGAAAAACCTGTGCGGTGTACCTCGCCGCGAACCCCTCGCACTTGGAGGCGGTCAACCCGGTACTCGAAGGCATTGTTCGAGCCAAACAAGACATACTCGGCCGGCCCGACTCGCACCCGGTACTGCCGCTGCTACTGCACGGCGACGCGGCATTTGCCGGCCAGGGAATCGTCGCGGAAACTCTGCAGTTGTCACAGCTGGATGGATATACGGTCGGCGGCACCATTCATGTGATCGTCAACAACCAAGTCGGCTTCACCACGGACCCGCGCGACGCTCGCAGTTCTGAATACTGCTCAGATGTCGCGCGAATGATTCAAGCGCCGATCTTCCATGTGAATGGCGACGATCCAGAAGCTGTCATCCGCGTGGCTCGGCTGGCATATGACTATCGCGCCGCCTTCAAGCGCGATGTGATCATCGACCTGGTTTGCTACCGCCGCCGCGGTCACAACGAAGGGGATGACCCATCGCTGACGCAGCCGGTGATGTATGCCGTGATCGAGCAGATGAGGTCAGTCCGCAAGCGCTACACCGAATCTCTGGTCGGCCGTGGCGACATCACTGTGGACGAGGCTGCTGCATCGCTGCAGGCGTACCAAGACTTGCTGGAAAGGGCATTTGCAGAGACTCGCGAAGGCCCGCTTCCATATTCCCCGGCGCCGACTATCGCCGCCAACGCCGCCTACCCCGCAACAATCGCAACGGCGATCAGCGATGCGGCAGTGGATGCGATTGTGTCGACACAGGTGAACCTTCCTGAAGGGTTCCACGTGCACTCGCGACTCGAGCCACAGTTGCAGCGCCGCGCAGCGATGGTCGCAGAAGATTCCATCGACTGGGGCATGGGCGAAACCTTGGCCTTCGGCTCGCTACTGATGCAGGGAATCAATGTGCGTTTGGCCGGGCAGGACTGCCGTCGTGGAACCTTCTACCAGCGCCACGCAGAGATCGTCGACCGCGTCTCCGGCCGCCGCTATGCGCCGTTGGCCCAGCTGGCCACCGACGGCACGAGGTTTGAGGTTTATGACTCGCTGCTCAGCGAATTCGCGGCTATGGGCTTCGAGTACGGATACTCCGTCGCGCGGCCCGGCTCTCTGGTGCTGTGGGAGGCGCAGTTCGGCGACTTCGCCAATGGCGCGCAGACGATCATCGACGAGTTCATCACCAGCGGCGAGCAGAAGTGGAATCAGACATCGGGCGTCGTGCTGCTGCTGCCACACGGTTACGAGGGCCAAGGACCAGACCACTCCAGCGCTCGCCTTGAACGCTACCTCGCAATGTGCGCGCAAAACAACATGACTGTTGCAATGCCGAGCACTCCCGCCTCTTACTTCCACCTGTTGCGTTGGCAGGCGCTGGCGGGCCACCACAAGCCACTGGTGGTCATGGAACCGAAGTCGATGCTGCGCGCGAAGATTGCGTCCAGCGCCAAGGCGGACTTCACAAACGGCGGCTTCCAGCCCGTGATCGCCGACACCAGCATTCCGGCACAAGGCGTGCGCAAGGTATTGCTGGCTTCCGGCAAGATCGCATGGGAAACAATCGCCAAGCGCGATGCAGCCGGGCAGACCGATGTTGCCGTCGTGCGCGTCGAACGGCTCGCCCCGCTCCCCCTGCTTGAAATTCACCAGGTACTGGCGCAGTACCCCGCGGATGCGCAGGTGTGCTGGCTGCAGGAAGAACCAGCAAACCAAGGAGCATGGGGATTCATGCTGATGAACTTGGCTGAGAACTTGGATCGACCGCTGCGGCGCATCTCAAGGGAGGCGACATCGTCACCGAGTGTCGGTTCGCTGAAGGTGCATGAGGTCGAACAAGCGGAGCTGATTGCAAACGCGCTTGCCTAAGGCATGCTGAACACTGCTCACAAGGAGTAGCGATGTACTTCACCGACCGTGGAATTGAAGAGCTGGCGAGCCGTCGCGGCGATGAGTCCGTCACCCTCGGCTGGCTAGCCGAGAAGTTGGCTGAGTTCGTCGATGAAAACCCTGATTTCGAGGTTCCAATCGAGCGCTTGGCCACATGGCTCGCTCGAGATGACGAAGACGAGGCCTAGTCGATCTGCAGGACTGCCTTGCCCAGCAGAGTGCCTTCGTGCATCGCCTGGAATGCGGACGCTGCATCTTCCAACTCAACACACATGCTCACATGCGGCCTGGCACCGGACGAATGAAGTAAATCCAGCAATCCGAGCAACTCTTCGCGGGTGCCCATCGTCGACCCTTTGATTGAGAGCTGCAGGAAGAAAACGCGCGCCAAGTCCGCAGGCGGATTCGCACCTGATGTCGCGCCGGAGATGACAACGGTGCCGCCGGGCTTCAGCGATTTCAACGAATGCGACCATGTTGCGTCGCCGACCGTCTCGATCACCGCATCAACTCGCTCAGGCAAGCGCGCACCAGGTTCGAAGACTTCATCAGCACCAAGGGTCTTGGCAAACTCGCGTCCCTGCGTTGTGCGCGACGTGGCCCAAACGGTGTAACCAGCGGCTTGGGCCAGTGCGATAGCAGCCGACGCAACTCCACCGGTGGCACCTTGGATCATCACCGTCTCCCCCGGCTTCAACCCGCTCTTGGTCTGCAGCATGCGATACGCCGTCAACCATGCGACCGGCAAACAGGCGGCTTCGTTCCAGGAAAGCCACGCAGGCTTCGGCACGAGATTGCGTGCGGGCACTGCCACGCGTTGAGCGAAGGTGCCGGGGTGCTTCTCAGACAACAGCGACCTGTGAGGGTCGGTGGTTTCGTCACCAGTTGCCGAAGGATCGGCGATGACCGAATGGACGATGACTTCGTCGCCGGTCTCCTCGTCGATGCCCGCCGCATCACAGCCGAGGACCATCGGCAGTTGCTCAGCGCGCAGTCCGACCCCGCGTAGCGACCACAGGTCGTGGTGGTTGAGGCTGGCGGCCTTCACCTTCACCCATCGCCACCCGTCCGGGGCTGCGCCTGGTTCGATGTCTGCGATCCGCAAACCCGACAGTGGATCTGTGTCACTGAAGGACACCACGGTTGCTGCGCGCACTTACCAACCGTAGCGCTGTCGTGGCAACGCGATGCGTATGTTGTTCGCCTCGCCTCAAACCCCGAGAACGCGGATGACGCGACCGCGGATGCGCACCACATCCACCCAGCCGAATCGCCACGAATCGTCCGTCTTCGACATATCTGGGTTATCCCCTTCAAGCCACATTTGCCGACGGCCCTGCTCGCTTCGAACATCGGTAATCCGCTTGATGATCAGCAAGCCGTCGCGCTCAGGGTGTTCGACGACGACCACATCACCGCGTCCAGCTCCGAGCCAGGCGCTGACCAGCAGCACATCGCCGTCCGCATACGTGGGCGCCATTGACTGACCGCTGACGCGGACTCGGCTGAGCATTCCGAACACTCGATAAGCCTGCCATCACGCCATAAACCCGCATAAGGTCAACGCGCAGGTCGAGAGGGGCCGCACTAGGCTGACGAACAGTGCAGAGATGAGTGCGCTCGCGAGTAATCCAAGCGCCGTTCAGACCGCCGAATCGGCGGCTCCAATCCGGCACAGGCACGAGAACCGCTGCCGCAAGGCACGCAAACTAAAGGAGACACAGATGCGCCTGTTCACCAGGACTCCCATCACCGTTCACGCCCACTGCGACTTGCCTTGCGGTGTCTACGACCCGGCACAGGCGCGCATCGAGGCGCTCTCGGTTAAGGCGTGCATGGAGAAGTACCACGCCTCCACGGACGCAGACTTCAAGTCACGCGCTGTCGCAATCAAGGAAGAGCGCTCTGACTTGGTCAAGCATCACCTGTGGGTGCTGTGGACTGACTACTTCAAGGCTCCGCACTTCGAGAAGTACCCGAATCTCAACACGCTGTTCAACGAGGCGACGAAGCTTGCTGGCGCCGGTGGCACCAAGGGCACCACGGATGTTGCCGTTGCGGACGCCCTGATTGCAAAGATCGACGAGATCGCGGAGATTTTCGCGGAGACCAAGAAGGCCTGAATCGCCTGCCGGGAAGACGGCACGCAATTGAAGACGGCGGCCCTACAGGGCCGCCGTCTTCGCAATTTGATACATGACTTCAACGCTCTCGGCATTGTGGCCCTCAACCGCATCGCTTAGCTTGACGACAACCGTCTGCGTGGCCGGAAGCACGACGACCAACTGCTCATGAAGTCCCGTGAATGCGAGCGCATCTGGATGCGGATGCCACACAAATGCGCCGTAACCCCACTTGTCGTCGCTGAACTCCGGCAGCGTCGGTTTCAACACCGCGTTCATCGCCTTTTCGCCGAGCACCTTTCCGTGCGCTCCCGTGCCGTTGTTCACGAGCACCTGTCCCAGGCGGGCGTAATCACGGGCTGCCATGTTCAGGCAGCAAAAGCTCTTTTCCCAGCCGCCGTTGCGGTCCAAGGTCCAGGACGCGTCGAACTCAGCTCCCATTGGCGCGAATATCTTCGTTTGCACCAACTCTGACAATGGTTTGCCTGCGGCTTTGGAGACCATCATCCCCGCAAGTTGTGCATCGATGCTGTGGTACTCGTGAATCGTGCCCGGATCTCCACGCATATCTCGGTGCTTGCCAAGGAAATACATCATGTCTGTCGTGGCGAACATCTGAGCGATCGGGCGACCCCAGCCGCTCGGCCCGGATGGGTAATCGTCATTCGCGGCCAAGCCGCCGCTCATCTCCAACAAGTGGCGCAGCGTGATCTTGTTGAACTGGTCGCTTGCCTTCAGCTCCGGGAACAAGTCAACGAACTTCGTGTCCAATTTCAATGTGCCAGCTTCGATCTGCTGCCAGGCGAGCATGCCGACCACCGACTTAGCGACTGAATACGACGGCAGCTTTTGCGACGGCTGCACACCATCTGCGTAGTACTCGTATGCGATGTTTCCGTTTCGGACCACCACGAACGCGTTCGTGGACGTGGTCTTGAGGAATCGCTCGAAGGTCATGGGCTGGTCGCGCCACACGACATCGGCGGGCATCGGCTCGTTCACCTTGCCGAATGTCATCGCTGCAGTCGTTGCCTTGATCGGCCGTGACGCTTGCAGCTCGACGGTCTTCGATGCGGCTGCGAAACCCAGTCGATAAGACATCACCGGGTTTGGATAGCGCACCGAGATCGTGAACGCCCACAATGCGACGAACAGCGCAATCACCGTGTAGCCGGTACGCCGCGCAACTTTCAATGTGCGTCGTCGCCAGACGCGCTCAGATTGTGCGTTGCGTCCGGAACTGAGACCCTCGTGAGACATAGGGGCACGGTAGCGCGAGTTAGCGATCCAACTTGCGAAGCAGCGCCAACGGCAGCAACGACATCACCCGCGCGACATGCTGCAACACCGCCGGCACCCACATGATCTGGCTGCCACGGGACTTGTTCGACCATGCGGCGACTGAGGCCGCGACGGTTGCCGGATCAGTCGCAAAAGGAGCCGCGGGCATATGCGCGGTCATCTTGGTGCGCACGAACCCGGGCCTGACGAGCAGAACCTGCACCCGGGGGTCCGGGCTTTCGACAAGGCCGCGGCAAAGGAAATCAAGCATCGCCTTGCCGGCACCGTAGATGTAATTGCTGGGCCGTGGTCGCGCCGCGGCGATGCTGGAAAGCGCGACTAACCGTCCGTGACCCTGATTGCGCATCTGCTCATGGCAGGTCAGCAATGCAGCGGCTGCCCCGTAACCATTCACTTCAAGCGCGGACCGCGCCGTACGAGCATCCGCAAGTGCAGCGGCTTGAACGGGCAAAGCACCGGCGGCAATGATCGCGATATCGACTTCGCGGGTGAAGATCTCATTGAGGGTCTTGCTTGATCCAGATCAATCGGTGACATCCATCTCAAACACCTGTACACCGGCTGAACAGTCGGCAAGTGCGCCGGCAGCAGCAGCCATCCGCACCGCATCCCTGCCTGCCAGGACCACTTCCGTGGTCGCCGTGGACAGCGAGGAAACAATCGCCAGCCCGATCTCTGATGTGCCGCCGATCAGCAAGATCCGCTGCGGGCGCCCGAGTGAGTCGATCACGAGGGATGACACTAATCGCGAGGCGCGTTGGCCAGATGCAGACGACGGCCAAGGTCTGAGGCGAAAACCCCGCGCGGGTCCATCTGGTTGCGCAGCTGGAGCCATGCATCAAGCCGCGGATACATCTGCGGCAGCATCTGCGCAGGCATTCGCGAGTCCTTGGCCAGATACACCCGCCCACCCGCAGCGGCGACCTGCTGGTCCAGCGAATCCAGCAATCTCATCAAATCTGGGACATCGGTCGGGATGTCGACAGTCAAGGTCCAACCAGCGATGGGAAAGGACAAGAACCCCGAGTTGCCGGGCCCGAAACGCTTGAGCACTGTCAGGAACGACGGCACCTGCGCCTTGACCAGACGCAGGAATATCGAGCGAAGCTCCTCGTGCGCCGAATCGGGGACGACGAACTGGTATTGCAC
>JBEHCB010000060.1:0-4932 GCA_041192885.1 Actinomycetota bacterium | reverse complement strand
TCTTCCCGAGCGCTGAGACTCTGTCGCGAGCCAAGACTTTCACCGCCCTCGACGCAGCCCAAGAGAAGTCGTTCAACGACTTGTGGCTGACCGCCATCGGACAGTGATCGGCGCTTAAGTCGATGGCAACACCGCAGATCAACGGCGATCTCTGGCTTCAAGACCTAGCCAAGACCTTCGGCGATTTCACCGCTGTCGACCACATCAACTTGCACATTCCGCAGGGTTCATTTTTCGCGTTGCTGGGCCCATCAGGCTGTGGCAAGACGACGACCTTGCGGATGATCGCCGGTTTGGAGGCGCCAACCAGCGGGCAGGTGAAGATCGGCGACACCGACATCACCCACACCAAGGCATATGACCGGCCGGTGAACACGGTTTTCCAAAGTTACGCGTTGTTCCCGCACATGGACATCTTCGAAAACGTGGCCTTCGGTTTGCGCCGGCGCAAGGCAGCCGATGTCGACAAGAAGGTCAAAGAAGCGCTGGAACTGGTGCAGCTGGCGCACCTCGCGCGACGCAAACCCGCGCAACTCTCAGGCGGGCAGCAGCAGCGCGTTGCACTGGCTCGCGCCATCGTTAACCAGCCCGCAGTTCTGCTGCTGGATGAGCCATTGGGCGCACTTGATTTGAAACTGCGCCGCGAGATGCAGGTCGAGCTCAAGCGAATTCAGATGGAAGTGGGGTTGACCTTCATCCATGTCACCCACGACCAGGAAGAAGCCATGTCCATGGCCGACAGCATCGCGGTCATGAACCACGGAGTCGTCGAGCAATTAGGCGCGCCACTTGAACTGTATGAACGCCCAGCGACGCAGTTCGTTGCGTCGTTCCTAGGGCAGACGAACACAATCGCCGGCCGAGTTGTGGGCGCAGCCGGGGAGTTCACCGAAGTGGACACCGAATGCGGTCGCTTGCGCCTGCCCAAGACCGACCTCACAGGGGCAGTTGCCCTGGGTGTGCGGCCGGAGAAAATCGAATTCGCACAGAGCGCGGTCGCGGGCATGCCCGAAGGCGCCAATGTTCTGGAAGGCGTCGTCACTGACGCATCGTTCATCGGCGTCTCGACCCAATACATCGTCCGCTTGCGCAACGACCAGGAGATCGCGGTGTTCGAGCAGAACCTGCTGTTCGGCCGTCGCGCGCTTGTTGGCGACCAGGTGTCATTGTTCTGGGATCCGCGGCACTCATTCGCGCTGCCTGCCGCTGCAGACGAGGCAATCGCGCAGGAGGCAGCGGTCTCATGACCGGCAACCAGCGGCGCCTGACCCCGTACTTGCTGTTGATCCCGGGCTTGGCGTGGTTGAGCATCTTCTTCATCATCCCGCTGGTCTCGCTGTTCATGCAGTCCCTGCAAACACCCGTGCCCGGCGGCCTGCTGGGTCAGTTCCAGCAAACGTGGCACTTCCAGAACTACATCGACACCCTCACGGTGCCGAACTTCTATCAAGCAATGCTGCGCTCGTTCCTGTACTCGCTGACGGCGACGATCCTGGCGCTGTTGATCGCTTACCCGCTTGCGTACGCGATCGCATTGAAAGCCGGGCGGGCGAAGCCGATCTTCCTTATCTTGGTGGTCGCGCCGTTCTTCGTGTCATTCATTTTGCGCACAGTTGCGTGGAAGCAGATCCTCGGTGCAGAGGGCCCGCTCGTGAATCTATTGCAGTCACTGCACCTGGTTTCCCCGAACTTCAGCATCTACCCGTCGGCGGGTGCGGTGATCGCAGGTCTGACCTACAACTTCCTGCCGTTTATGACATTGCCTATCTTCGCCAGCATCGACAGGCTCGACACGCGGCTGGTGGAAGCGGCGAACGACCTGTACGCCTCGAACTTCACGGCGTTCCGCAAGGTCACGCTGCCGTTGACGATGCCCGGCGTCGTCGCTGGCACATTGTTGACGTTCATCCCCGCATCCGGTGATTACATCAACTCAGAACTCCTCGGCGGCAGCCCCAATACAACGATGATCGGCAAAGTGATCGACAGCCGCTTCCTCGTGCTGAGCGACTACCCGGCCGCCGCGGTGCTTTCGTTCACATTGATGGCGATCATCTTGGGATTGGTGTTTGTCTATGTCCGCCGCGCCGGCACTGACGAGTTGGTGTGAGGGCGAATATGAGTCGTTGGATCTCGAACAACATCTTCCGTGTTTATGCGGTAATCGCCGTCGCGTACCTGCTCTTGCCGGTTGCTTACACCTTGGTCTTCTCGTTCAACGACGGCGGCCGCAGCAATCTTGTATGGCACGGATTCACATTCAAGGCGTGGACAAACCTCTGCGACGCACCTGGAGTGTGCGAGTCGCTGCGCAACTCGCTGCAAGTGGGGGTGCTGTCCACGCTGATTGCTACGGTGCTGGGCACAATGATCGCTTTCGCACTCGGCAGGTATGCATTCACCGGTCGCAGCACCACGAACCTGCTTATCTTCTTGCCCATGGCAACACCGGAGGTGGTGCTCGGCTCGTCGCTGCTGGCGCTGTTCCTGAATATGGGCGGGGGATTCCTCGGGTTCACGGGTGTGTTGATGGCGCACGTGATGTTCTGCATCTCGTTCGTCGTCGTCACCGTCAAGGCTCGGGTTGCGACCTTGGATCCAAAGCTGGAGGAAGCGGCGCGGGATCTTTACGCCACGGAGGCGCAGACCTTCTGGAAGGTGACATTCCCGTTGGTGCTGCCGGGTATCGCATCAGCTGCGTTGCTGGCGTTCTCGCTTTCCTTCGATGACTTCATCATCACCTATTTCAACGCCGGGTCGAATTTCCAGACTTTCCCCGTGTTCGTGTGGACCTCTAACCAGCGCGGAATCCCGCCGCAAGCGAATGTGATCGCATCCCTGATGTTCTTCGTAGCGCTCATTGCGGTGATCACAGCCCAGGTCAGCGCCACCCGGCGAGCGAAGGCGTTGGCCAAATGAGCAGATACGGCGCGCAGTTCGGGCCGGACATCACCTTCCTGGGTGTCCCGCGGTGCACATTGGATGAGCCTGCAACGTGGGCGCAGTCGGATGTCGTCATCATCGGCGCCCCCTTTGATGGTGGCACTTCGTATCGCAGTGGTGCTCGCTTCGGCCCCGGGGCGATGCGGCAGGCCTGTTACTTGGCACACGATGGCTCGCGTCCGTCGCTCGCGCTGCGCGTTGACGGCTTGCAGGACCTTGCGGTGACTGACGCGGGTGATGTTGAGATGTTCTCCGGCGATGCTGCGGCGGCGTGCGCAGCGTTGGAATCACAAGTGCAGAAAGTTGCAGCCGCGGGCAAGGTACCGCTGATGCTCGGCGGCGACCACACCATCACTTGGCCGGATGTCACCGCTGTCGCCCGCGCCCGTGGTTGGGGCCGGGTCAGCGTCATCCACTTCGACGCTCACGCAGACACCGGCGATATTGAATTCGGTTCGCTGATCGGTCACGGACAACCGATGCGCCGTTTGATCGAGTCCGGCGCCGTCCGCGGAGATCGATTCCTGCAAATCGGACTGCGCGGCTACTGGCCGGGTCCGGAAACCCTGTCGTGGATGGCGCAACAGGGGATGCGGTCATTCGAGATGACTGAGATTGTGGCCCGCGGCCTGGATTCGGTGCTCGATGAGGCTCTAGCTATCGCGATGGATGATTGCGATGCGGTGTTCTTGTCCGTCGATGTCGATGTCGTCGACCCAGGCTCTGCCCCTGGCACCGGCACGCCCGAACCTGGCGGTCTGTCGTCGCGGCAGTTGCTCGATGCTGTTCGCCGTATCTGTTACGAGCTGCCGGTGGCGGGTATGGATGTCGTTGAAGTCTCGCCGCCATTCGACCACGCCGATATCACGGCGTTGCTGGGCAACCGAGTTGTGCTCGAAGCGCTATCGGCAATGGCTCGACGAAAGAGTGACGGCGCCAGCGGCGGATCCTGGGACCCGCACCAACCCTTGCTCGACGGCCGCTAAATCGAACTCAAGCGTTCGCGAGGAAGGCGTCCTTGAGGACATCCATCGCGTCGTGCAGCAGTTCGTCGCTGATCACCAACGGCGGCAGGAATCGGATCACATTTCCGTAGGTGCCGGCGGTGATGATGAAGACCCCCTGCTTCATGCAGTGGGCGACCACCTTGCCGACGATGTCCGCATTCGGCTCCTTGGTGCCGGGCTTCACCATCTCGATAGCGATCATGGCGCCGCGTCCGCGGATGTCGCCGATGACTCCGCCGCTGGCCGCTTGGATGTCCGCCAAGCGCGACTTCAAGAGCGTCTCGATCTGCTGCGCACGCGCCAGCAGGTTGTCCTTCTCGAAAGTTTCGATTGCAGCGAGTGCAGCAGCGCAAGCGACGGGGTTACCGCTGTAAGTGCCGCCTAGGCCGCTCTTGTGCACCGCATCCATCACCTCTGCGCGACCGGTCACCGCCGACAGCGGCATTCCATCGGCGATTCCCTTCGCGGTGGTGATGAGGTCTGGGACAACGCCTTCGTGGTCGCAGGCAAACCAGGCGCCAGTGCGGCCGAAGCCGGTCTGGATCTCATCGGCAACCAGCAAAATTCCATTTGCGCTGCAGTAATCCCGCAGCGCCTTCAGGAATCCTGGCGCCGGCACGATGAATCCACCCTCGCCCTGGATCGGTTCGATGATGATCGCGGCGACATTGTGTGCGCCAAGTTCCTTGTCGATGCGGGTGGTGGCGATGTCCGCCATCTCCGGACCGCTCTCGGTTGTGCGGAACGGGTACGACATCGGCATCCGGTAGATCTCGGACGCGAACGGGCCGAAGCCCTCCTTGTAAGGCATGTTCTTCGCAGTCAACGCCATGGTCAAGTTCGTCCGACCGTGGTAACCGTGTTCGAATACGACGATCGCTTGACGCTTCGTGAAGACGCGGGCGATCTTGACGGCGTTTTCAACTGCTTCGGCGCCCGAGTTCAAGAGCACCGACTTCTTGGCGTGATCGCCCGGCGTGAG
>JBEHCB010000059.1:0-4909 GCA_041192885.1 Actinomycetota bacterium | reverse complement strand
GGCAGCGCTGCCACCACTGTGGCCACATCAGCGGCTGTCGATCCCATTCCCAAACTGAACCGCAGAGACGCGCGCGCAGCCGCTGCACCTGCGCCCATCGCCAACAACACATGAGATGGCTCCGGCACGCCAGCAGTGCACGCAGCCCCCAGGGAACAGTGCACTCCTGCCGCATCGAGCAACATCAAGAGCGCATCCGCTTCGCACCCAGGGAAAGTGATGTTGGCGATCGACGGCAACACAGTGCCGCCGCCGTTGACCACAGCTTGCGGGTCTGCCTCGACAATTCCAGCGATCAGTGCATCGCGCAGGTGTGCAACCTGATCTGCGCCGCCGGCATCGATCCAGCTCACCCGCTCGTCCACGGCAGCAGCGAAACCAGAAACTGCGGCAGTGTTCACGGTGCCGCTGCGCAGCTTTCGCTCTTGCCCGCCGCCGAAATTGATCGGCGCGATGTCGACGCCCGCTGCAATGAACAGCGCCCCAATACCGACGGGCCCGCCCAGTTTGTGCGCGCTGATTGCCATGGTGGCGCAACCGAGTTGTGCGAATGACACTCGCACCCACGCTGCTGCTTGCACGGCATCGCAATGCCACGGAACTGCTGCTTCAGCACACAACCTTGAGATGGCTGATAGCGGCTGCCTGGTTCCTGTTTCGTTGTTCGCGGCCATCACCGCCACGAGTGCGGGCAGCACTTCAGCATCGCCTGCTGCGAGCACCGCCCGGAGGTCGTCAAGGTCGACCACTCCGTCGGAGTCAACGGCCAACCAGTGGACATGCGCGCCTTCATGAGCGATGAGGTAATCAATCGCTTCCAACACCGCGTGGTGCTCGGTGGGGCTGGCGATCACCAAACGCCGCCGTGGATCAACCGCGCGTTGGGCGCGGTGCAAGCCGATGATGGCGAGGTTATCGGCTTCGGTAGCGCCGGCGGTGAACACCACATCCCCAGGGGCCGCGTCGAAAGCACCGGCGATCCGCTCGCGGGCATCTTCAACCAATGACCGCGCTGCTCGACCCGCGGCATGCAGAGACGAGGGGTTGCCGAGAGTCAGTGCGGCAGCCGACATCGCAGCCTGCGCCGACGCCGACAGAGCGGTCGTCGCAGCATGGTCAAGATAGGCCGTCACAACTCCAATGCTAAGCGGCGGCGTCACTGCCGCTGCGCGGTCACGCGCGGCGCTTGCCGATCTCAGCGACGATGGCAGGCACGATTGACGCGACATCTCCGACGATGCCGAAGTCCGCCAGGTCGAACAGCGGGGCGCTTCGATCTTTGTTGATCACAACGATGGTCTTCGATGTTTGCATGCCGGCACGGTGCTGGATGGCGCCTGAGATCCCCAGCGCCACATACAGCTGTGGCGAGACCGTGGTGCCGGTCTGCCCGACTTGGAACTTGTGGTCGATCCAGCCGGCATCCGTTGCGGCGCGCGATGCACCGACTGCGCCGCCCAGCGCATCAGCAAGTTGCTCCACCAATGCAAATCCGTGCTCGCCCACACCACGACCGCCGGAGACGACCACATCCGCAGCAGCCAGATCGGGCCTGGCTGAACCTGCACCAGCGACGCTGGACACGACGCTTGCCCGCCGACGAGTCGGCTCGGGGATCGTTACTGCGACCACAGAGCCTGCGCCCTGCGCGGCCACCGGCTCGATGCTGCCAGGGCGGACAGCGACAACTGCGCACCCGATGGCGTGTGCGGACAAAGTGACAGCACCACCGAAGATGGGCTGCACGACTTCCAAACCTTCACGGACATCGACGGCGTCGGTGATGACTCCTCCATCGATACGCACCGCCAGACGGCCGGCAATCTCCTTGCCCTCGATTGTCGATGTGACCAGAACCAGAGTTGGCGAATACTGCGCGCACACCGTTGCCAATGCGTCTACCAGCGATGCAACGGGTTCCACTACATCTGCTGGCGACACAACGGCGCAGACATCAGCACCGTGAGCAGCTGCGTCTGCCGCATCGCCCACGCACACAGCCACGGGCGAACCGTGCCGGCGGGCGATGGTCAACAACTCGCGGCTCGGCTTGGTCAACAAACCGTCAACGGCTTCAATCAGAACAACGACGTTCGTCATCATCAGTCCTCTCAGACCAGTCGGCGCTCGACGAGGAAATCAACCAAGGCTGCAACGGCAGTGCCGTCGTCTTCGACGATCAGGCCCGCTTGTTTCGCCGGTCGAGGAACTGCTGCCGCAACTTTGGTGCGCGAACCAGCAACACCCACCTGTGATGCGTCGAGTCCGATGTCGCCGATACCCCAGTGCTCGACGGTCTTCTTCTTGGCTGCTGTGATGCCTTTGAACGAGGGGTAACGGGGCTCGTTGAATTTCTCGACCACGCTCACCACGGCCGGCAATGACGCCGTGACAACATCGTGTCCGACAGAGGTTTGCCTATGCACGGTCGCAGTGGAGCCGTCGATGGTCAGAGCCTGCGCGAGAGTCAACATCGGCCATCCAAGTCGCTCAGCCACCATTGCCGGGACAACGGACATCTTGGCGTCGGTGGATTCGATACCCATGATGACGACATCCACAGCGGCTTTCTGAATCGCCGCGGCCAGGGCCAATGAGGTCGCCATCGCGTCGGAACCAGCCAATGCAGGGTCGGTCACCAAGATTCCCTCGTCCACACCCATCTGTAACGCCTTGCGAATGGCGTCTTCGGCATCGACTGGCCCAACAGAGATCGCTAGCGTTTCGCCGCCGTGAACCTCCTGCAACTGCAGTGCCGCTTCCACAGCGTATGTGTCCAAGTCGTTGATGACCTTGTCCGCTGCATCGCGATCCAATGTGAAGCCATCAGTGAGTTGCCGCTCACTCCATGAATCTGGCACCTGCTTGACGCACACCAGGATTCTCATCGTCTACCTTCCATCGTCGACATAGTCATATTGCCATCGTGCATACGCGTCGTGCTCGGCCATCCGAGGTAGGCGCTTGCTTTCGTGCTAACTCTGTTCCCCGCTGCGGAAATCTGCTTTCCCAGGTCCGTTGTCGAAAAACGATTGCAGGCCGCGCTGGACATCAGCGCCTGCGAACAATGCAGCGAACTCCGTGCGTTCGATGTGCAGGCCTTCGCGAAGCGTGTTGTCTGGGCTGGCATCGATTGCGCGCTTCGCGGCGCGCAATGCCGCCTGCGAATGCTTGGCCAGCCGACGGGCCACATCAGCGACTCGCGCAGACAACTCCGGCGGCTCGACTACCTCGTTCACCAAACCCCAGGCGAGTGCTTCGGCGGCGGCCACCTGGCGGCCGGTGAAAACAAGTTCCTTGGCGCGGGAAGGGCCGACAAGTCGGGTCAAACGCTGCGTGCCGCCGGCACCGGGGATCAAAGCCAAGAGAATTTCTGGTTGGCCCATCTTCACCGTAGTGTCGGCGATGCGGATGTCGGCGCACATCGCCAGCTCCATCCCCCCGCCGAGGGCGTAGCCCGACATCTTGGCGATGACGGGCGCGGCGATTGCAGCAACCGCATCAAAAGCGCTCTGCAGCGGACCCGCCTGATCGCGGGCGATCGCGCCGGTCCATGTGGCGAATTCCTTCACATCGGCGCCTGCTGCGAAAACTGCATCGCCGCCGGTGATGACCACGACTCGAATTGACTCGTCGCCATTGATGGCGACGGCAACCGTGCGCAGTTCCTCTTGCAATGCGCGGCTCAGGGCATTCACAGGCGGGCGGACGAACGAAATGGTGGCAACGCCCGCGTCTTCGCCGACGCCGACTTCAACCTGGACAAACTCCCCTGCGAACCATGCGCTCACAGGGCGCCACTGTGCCACGCAAGCAGAGTTAACGCCCAGTGGGGGCGGAAAGAATTCGCCTGCGCGAGTCGGTCGGTTCAGCCATGGATCTGGCTGCATCCGCCCGCGGCTCAGAGGTCTTTGGGCGCACCGACATTTGCAGGGATGGAGATACAACCCGCGCGCCGGCCGACCCGCGACAAACCGGCCAGATCCCCCGTGGCGTATGCAGCCTTGCTTCGGGCAAGCAGGACCGGATACATCAGCTGGCTTGATTCGCGGGCGTGGTTCAGCCCCACAACATGACCGAGTTCGTGCATCAGCAGTCCTCCGCGGGTTGTGCCGCTGCCGAATCCCGCGCGCAGCTTGGAGTTGTCCCTGGCATTGACAACTACATACCCCCGCACCAGCGCCGCGGACGTTCCCACCGACCCCCACTGCCACGACCACCAGCCGCCGGTCGCCGCTGTGTAACTGGAACCCGCGTGCAGCAGCAGTGACGAACGACTGCTCGAGCGGTTCTGGTTGACCCACGCAACGATCAACTCCGCATCACCGGTGTGCTGCCACCAAGTTGACCCGCTCGGGATGCGCGTTGTACCGCCGAGGTACGCGAAGCGAATTCCGGTGGCCGCGGAGAGCTTGGTAATCGCACCTTTGACATCTGCCAGCGCCGAACTTCGCGCAGTTGCGCTGCTGCCGGCATAGCGCAGATTCACTCGATAAGTGATTGCCCGCTGGCACGGATTCCAACGCAACACCGCGCCGCTGCCAGACTGATAAGACAGACTGTAAGAGCTGCCAGCGGCTCCGGCAGCTGGCTGCGGAACGGCAGCGGCGATGCCAGAAAGCAACACAACCAGCAACGCGCTCATCCATCTGCGCATCGAGCGGGTAAGTTTCATGCTCAGCGCATCGGCACAAACCAATCTCACTTGAGGGTGTCAAACCTGCGTGTCCACCATGCGGACAGGAGCTGACAGTGTTCACCGCAAGCGAGTCGTCTCCACCCGGGTATGCATCACCGCTGGGTGCTCGAGTGCATGGCGCTGGTGTCAATGTCGCCGTCCGAGTCCCCAAGCAAGCCACCGACGTCATCGTTTCGATTCGCGAGCAAGACGGCCAAACATGGCGGCATG
>JBEHCB010000058.1:0-6279 GCA_041192885.1 Actinomycetota bacterium | reverse complement strand
GTTCGCCGACGTCGTGTACGCATCCAGAATCCAGGTGATGCGGCCGTTGATGACAGCGGGATACGGGTCGCCGTCAAGCGTGAGCCAGGGTGCAACCTTGCGCACTCGCGTCGCAGGTGCGCGGTCCCAGAGGATCTTCGAATCGGAGTTGATCAAATTGGACAACAGGAAATTCGCATCGCGGTACTTCGCCGCGAACAGCAACCGCATCGGCAGCGAGCCGATGCTGACCCCACCCTCGCCTGTGTAGGTGTAGTTCGCCTGGCCGTTGGCCGCGGCATCCTTCGGGTAATCGAACTCTGCCGGCGACGCTCCCTTGGCTGCGCCGACGATAGAGAACTCCGGCGATGACTCGCCGAAGTAGACGCGGGGCTGCTTCACCTTCAAAGTTCCCTCGGGCGGGATGTTGCTCTCGGTGAACACCGGCTTGCCCTCGGATGTGTCTGCCGTGTTGTCGAAAGCCGCGACCATGCCGAAGCCGTGCGTGAACACGATGTGGTCGTTGGCCCAGTTCCGCAGCGCGGGGTCGAGGCCGTTGAGGTTGATATCCCGAGCCGCGACCACGACTCCGCGCATCTTGCCGTTGATCTTGTATCGGTCGACATCAAGCGTGTCAGGGAATGCGTAGAAACTCTTGATCTGTTGAAGTTGCGAGAACGTGGTTGAGACGACATACGGATCGAGCAGACGCACCGATGCCAAAGTCCCGGAGTCCTTCTGCAGTGCCTTCACCGACGGGATCGCGGTCGCCGCATAGTCCTTCACATCTACATCGTCCAACTGGTAAGCGGCGCGGGTGGCATCGATGTGGCGCTTGATGTACGGCTGCTCTTTGACCAACTCAGAAGGCTTCACTTGCAACTGCTGGATAGCTGCCGGGTACACCCCACCAACGAGGATCGCGGTGCCGATCATGACGACCAAGCCGAGCACCGGCAGTCGCAAGCCACCGCGGATAGCGCCGATGGTCAGCAGAACCGCGCAGACGAGGCTGACGCCAACCATGACGTCCACTGCGGGCAGATGGGCATTCACATCGACGTACCGCAGACCGGTGATCAACCCGGAGTCGGACAGAGACAAACTGAATCGATCCAAGTAGTACGACACCGCTCGCATCAACAGGAACAGCGCACCCACAATCGACAGGTGCATCTGGGCCGACCTCGTGATCCGGTTTCCGGCACTGGCTTGCAAGGCGATTGCGCCACTCAAGTAATAGGTCACCGCGGCTGCGATGAACGATGTGACGATGACCGACGAGACAAAGCCCGACGCCATCCGATAGAACGGGAAATCGAACACGAAGAACGAAAGGTCGCGTTTGAACTGGGCGTCAGTGCTGCCGAAGGGCTGTGAGTTCATAAACAACTGCACTGTCTCCCAGCGACCCGACAACGACATACCGCTGAACAGGCCTGCGACTGCCGATACGACCAGCACGATCCGGCGACCGAAAGTGGACATGACCTCGAAGTAGCGCATCGCAACCGGGTTCTGCGCCGTGGCGGCGAAAATCGGCCGGGCACGCCAGGCCAGCACGCAACTGATAGCGACGCAAACTCCGGTCACAATCGCACCAGCAGCGAACAACGCCACCCGCGACCACAGAACTGTCGTGAATACCTCACTGGCGGCGACTGACCGGTACCAGAACCACTCCGTGGCCATCGACACGGCAACCGAACCGAGGATGGCGAGCACGACAACGGTGACGATCGTCGGCAACCATGCACGGCGGCGACCGTCGTGGTCCCCGGTGCGCGAGGTTGGAACTTGCGGATTAGCCATGACACTCCCCTTCTGCGGGTGAGACTACTTGCGCGGCCACGCCTCGGCATCTCGCCGATACGACTAACTGGAGGCGGCCTTAGGAGATTTGGAGGTTCGCGGGACTAGTGATCCACGCTAGGACTTTGCGACTTCCGATGTGCAGGGTTTGAGCGCAGGACCAGTGCGGGCTCCCTTGCCGTATGCGGTAACCGCTTTCACGGCGTCGGCCAAGGTTGACACCTGGACAACTTGCAGCCCCCGCGGGATGTGCCCCAAGACATCAGGGCAGTTTTCAGCTGGCGCCAGGAATAGCGTTCCGCCGGCGCGCTTGGCTGAGACCATCTTCTGCGCGATTCCACCGATCCCCCCGACCTGACCGTCAGCATCGATGGTGCCGGTTCCGACGATGTGAGCTCCGCCAGTCATGTCACCGGGGGTCAACTTGTCGATCAGCGCTAACGCGAACACCGTCCCTGCACTCGGGCCGCCCACCCGCGACAACTCGAAGGCGATCGTGAATGGAGCCTTGGTGTAGGTGTCCACCATGATTCCGACGAATGGCACGCCTGGCTTGTGCGGATTCTCGACAGCCGTCATCGTCCTCGACAGCTTCTTGCCTGCCCGGCGAATCTCCATTGTCACCGTGCCGCCGATCCCCGCCTTGCGCACCACTGGCGAAACCTGCTTCGGGGTCTTTATCCGCACACCATTCACAGAGATGATCTGATCCGCCGCCTTCAACTTGCCTTCAGCAGGCATGTCGCCGACAACGGCTGAGACCACGACTGTCGTGGTGGTCGGCACCTTCAAGTAACTCATCGCTGCCGCGACCGCGTCGCTTTGCGATCCGGTGAACTGCGCAGTGCTGACTAAGCGCATCTCAGCCCGGGTTTCACCCGGCTCGAACACCGCGGATGTCGGGACAACCTCCGAGGCTGGGTCTAACCAAGCGCGAATCGCCTCGAAAACGCTCAAGTCGCCGTCCGGTCCGCCAAGTTGATGCACCGTCACCATATCCAGCGAACCAGTCGTCGGATACACCTTGCGGCCGCTGATGTCGAGCAGTGTCTTGCCCTTGACAGAGCCAAGGGAGTTGTAGGTAGGGCCCGGGCTGAATGTGACATAAGGGACGGGCAGCAAAGTCACCAACGCAAGCAGCGCCAGCGTCAGCGCAAACGACGCCAACGCCTGAAGCCGTCGCGGCGAGATATCCAGCAGGCCGGCGGCCGGTTTCTCAGCCATGCCGCCTGCCCTCCCGCATTGCATTTCTAAATCGGCTCATCCGCTGCATCGCACTCTGGGACCGTCGCAGCCGCTCGGGCCGGCGGGTTAACGAGACCCATAGGTAAGCGGCCGTCGTGACCCCCACCGGGATCGCCCACCACCAGAGAACCGCCACAGGCTCAGAGTATCCGCGTGCGCGACTGCCGAGCTCGTCGCGCGTTAACTTGCATCGGGATGCAATCTCCAGCATTGGCAGCACCGGTTGCGGATGCAACCGATAGTCGGCGCGGATCTGAGCCTGGTCGGCAGATCTCCAGACGGGGGTTTAGGTTTAATAGCCGCGGAACGACGCAGGCTGTCGTTCCCTTATGAATGAATCAGGAAGCGCATGTCCATCCCCTTCGGATTCTCTCTGCCAGGCGGCGACCCCAACGACCCCAACGCGAATCCGCTCGCGGGTCTCGGGGAGATGCTGCAATCACTCGGCCGCATGTTGTCGCAGTCCCAAGGTGCAACAGCAGTGACTGCGGCCGGCTTGATCGCTGCCGCGCAGGGGCAGTCAGGTGCATCAATCGAGTTGACCGCCGCCGACCGCAGCGACGACGGAGTCGCTGGACTCAGTGCGATGTGTGCGCCATGGGTTGATGCGGCGACATCGCTCGCGCAGACCGAGGCTGCACTGGCTGCGTGGACGCCGAGCGTGTGGATCAACGCGACGGCCGCAGATTGGGCGCGGTTTGCCAACCCTGTGGTCGGCAACCTCAGCGAAGCGACGATGAACATTGCTCGCAACGCGGATTTGCCAGCCGAACAGCGCGAACAGCTCTCATCGATGTTGCAGCCGATGCAACAGATGATGTCGTCGCTGACCGTGGCGATGATGCAACAGCAACTTGGCGCTGCCATCGGCAAGTTGAGCAAGGAGATTTTGTACGCCGGCGAATTGCCCATGGTCGCGCCAACCGATGCAGCCGCGGTGCTGCCAGCGGCAGTTCAGGAATGGGCACAAGGGCTGGGCATCCCGCTTGATCAAGTGATGCCGTGGATCGTCACCCGGGAAATCACCACCCATCGATTGATCAGCGCGGCTCCGTGGGTGGCTACCACGATTCGCAATGCGGTCCTCGCGCACAGCAGCGGCTTGGTGATCGACCAGGCGAAGATCAATGAAGCGATGTCATCCGTCGACCCATCCAATCCAGCGGCAATGGAGGAGCTTCTCGCTTCTGGTGTGCTGGAACCGGCGGTCAGCCCGCAGCAGCGGATGGCGCTGAACCAACTCGAGCGGCTGATCGCGCTGGTTGAGGGTTGGGTGGATGTCGTGTGCGACTCGGCGTGCGCTCCCTGGGTGCCGACCGCCCAACTCAATGAGTCATACCGACGGCGGCGGGCCACTGCCAGCCCCGCTGGGCAGGCCTTAGGCACCCTGGTCGGCTTGGAGCTCAGCCCGACACTGGTGCGCGAAGCAACATCTTTGTGGAAGGCCGTCACTGAGACTCACGGAGTCGAGATTCGTGACGGACTATGGGCGCATCCGGATTTTCTGCCGACCACCGAAGACCTGTCTGCGCCCGAGGCCTTCATAAATTCGATCGGCGCGGATGGTCTGCACATCGACGAGTGAAGGCGCAAGCCACTGCGGTGTCGGCGTTGCAACCACGACTACCGCGGACAGCGCATGTGCACGCTCACATGTCGAACAAGTCAGCCGGTCGTTCGATGTTGTGTCGAGGTATCTGATCTGGCACTGCAGGTGGTCGGGGATGTTCCTCCTCGCTCTCTGGCGTATCCGGATTCACAGCGCTGTCGTGTGAATTGCTGGCGCCCCCATCGACCAGATCTGCTGCAGGGACGCCTTGTGCGTGCCGCGCCTGCCATGAGACGCCGTCGAGGAACGCCCGCGCTTGCTCCCATTGCGGGTAAGCCGAGACCAGCGAATAGAAACGCGGACCGTGATTGGACTCCAGCAGGTGCGCCAACTCGTGCACGAGCACATAGTCGATGACCCAGTCAGGCATGCCCATCAGTGCCCGGGAGATGACGATGGTCCTATCTGCGCTTACGCACGAACCCCAGGTCGAGCGGGCGTTGGTCCACCGCACGCTTGCAGGCGTCGGCAGATTGGCCGGCAAGTACTGCACTGCCAATGTCCGCGCGCGCGCTTCCAATGCAGAATCGGTGGAATGCGCACGCTCTTTGGCGAGCACTCGTCGCAGCAAGTCGCTGGCAGCCTCAAGCAGTTCCGCGGCCGAGATCCTCGCCGGCGCAGCGATGATCAAGGTGCCGTTCTCGCGGAATGCGCTGATCGTCCGGCGGCGGCGCTCAGAACGTCGAAGTTCCACCTGCGCGACGCCGTGGGTACGCGCCAGCTCCTGCAGCTGCACCTCAAGCGAGCGACCCATAGCCTGCAACGCTATCGCCAGCGCATACAGGGTTGACCCGCATCGCACGCGCGGCGTAACCTGCCGACTACGAGGCCCTCGGGGGCGCGAGTGCGCGTGCGCAAGGGGAAGGCACATGCGCCACACCGCGAACCTGGGGGCCTTCCTGCATTCCGAATCTGAGCCCGAATCTGGGTGCTCACCACGCGCACAGGCACGATGCACGTGGCAAAAATCCGACATATACGGCGATTCATGTCGATATCTGCTCAACACACGCGCAAAACACGCGTGCGCACCGCGTGCGCTCGGTTACGGTCGCACCCAATAGAACCGCTCCCTGCCGGGAGCCATCAGTGAGAGAGGGTCAACCATGGCCGACACCTTCACCGGCGAGATCCACTGCCTCAAGTGCAAAGGCAAGAAGAACGTCACCGGCGCAGAGATCATCGTGAACGACAAGGGCCGTCGCATGGCGAAGGCCAAGTGCCCTGACTGCGGCAGCGGCATCAACAAGTTCTTGCCCAAGGCTTGAGCTAACCCCGCCCTCGTTGGCGGCGGCAGGTAGTAAGAGGGCACGCGCCGCGATGCGCGTGCCCTCTTACCATTTCGCGCCTGTGGAGCGCTGAAATCTTCCACACTGAAAACGCGCGACAGTGGGCGCATGACGAGCTCTGAGACTCTGTTGGCACCACTGGCGAAGGCCCGGCCACGCATGCGCCCTGGTTGCGGGCCGCAGTGGGTCTCTAGCTCGCAGTTGAGGATCGGCCCTCGCCCGTCGATGGACATCATCGGCAGCCTCGACGAACTCGCCGCAATCGCGACGTGGGTACTCACGTTGGACGGTACTCGCGATTACACACATGTCGTTGCGGAGCATCCGCAACACCGGCCTCTACTG
>JBEHCB010000057.1:0-5836 GCA_041192885.1 Actinomycetota bacterium | reverse complement strand
CCTTGCCGCGCGTGTAGAACTGAACGCCTTCGGCGCCGTGCGCGTGCAGGTCGCCGAACAGCGACGACTTCCACCCACCGAACGAGAAGTACGCCATCGGCACCGGGATGGGCACATTGATGCCGACCATGCCAACTTCAACTTCATGTTGGAAGCGCCGTGCAGCACCACCGTCGTTAGTGAATATGGCTGTGCCGTTTCCGTACGGGTAATCGTTGACCAACCGCAGCGCCTCTTCGTAACTGTTGACCCGCAGCACCGACAGCACCGGGCCGAAAATCTCGTCGGTGTAAACGCTCATCTGCGGAGTGACATGATCGATCAAAGTCGGTCCTAGCCAAAAACCAGCCGCATCGCCCTCCACAGCCGGATTGCGACCATCGGTAACAACCACGGCCCCCGCATCAGCGCCGGCTTGCACATATCCTGCAACGCGATCACGGTGCTCTTTGGTGATGAGCGGTCCCATGTCCACATCGCGGGTGCCGTCTCCGGTGCGCAGGCGTGCGAGCCGCTCGGCGATTTTCGCCACGAGCGCGTCACCAACCGGTTCCACGGCGACCAAAGCGGAGATAGCCATGCACCTCTCACCGGCCGAACCGAAGCCTGCGTTGATTGCGGCGTCTGCTGCCAAATCCAAATCAGCATCAGGCAGAACGACCATGTGGTTCTTTGCGCCACCGAGTGCTTGCACCCGCTTGCCGTGTGCTGTGCCGGTTTCATACACATAACGAGCGATCGGAGTGGAGCCGACGAACGAGACCGCCCCCACTCGTTGGTCAGTAAGCAACGCGTCGACTGCGACCTTGTCGCCATTAAGAACGTTGAACACTCCTACGGGCAACCCCGCCTCGGTAAACCATTGCGCCAACAACATTGCCGAACCCGGGTCCTTCTCGCTCGGCTTCAATACAACGGTGTTGCCACAGGCGATGGCGATAGGTGCGAACCACAGCGGCACCATCGCCGGGAAGTTGAATGGCGAGATGACGGCGACTACACCAACCGGTTGGCGGATGGAATACACGTCAACATTCGTCGAAACATTCTCGCTGAATGAACCCTTGAGCAGGTGCGGGATGCCGCAAGCGAAATCCACGACTTCCAAACCGCGAGTGACTTCACCCAACGCGTCAGCGAGGGTCTTGCCATGCTGCTCAGTGATCACCGCGGCGAGCTCGGACTTGCGGGCGTTCATGATCTCGCGGAAAGCGAACATGACCGTGGCCCTGGTAGCCAAAGATGCATGCCGCCACGATTCGAATGCTGCTGCAGCGGCAGCGAGCGCCGCTTCGGCTGTCTGCTCATCGGCCAGAGCCACATCAGCGATCTGCTGCCCAGTTGCCGGGTTGAACACCGGCCCGCGCCGGGAGCCGCCTTCAGCAGACTGGCCGTTGATGTAGTGGCCGATGACGTCCATCGGGGCTCCTGGAGGGTTGTCGGTCGCGTGCCTCGTACTCATGCGTGGGGCACCACCGTAGGCGTTTTACGCCCGAAGTGGGGCGGCGCTGGCGGAGAAGGAGGGATTTGAACCCTCGAGAGGATTTTGGTCCTCAACCCGCTTAGCAGGCGGGCGCCATAGACCGGACTAGGCGACTTCTCCTGATGCCGAGGTCGCCCGCCAATCGCTCAGATTGTGCGTATTGGCGGGTCGCCACAGCAGTGCCGCAGCCTACCTGAGCGCCTGCCGCAGCTGAGACGGGCGTAAGCGGGCCCAACCCCTCACTCAGCCGCGACTGGTGCCTCGCCGCTGCTGCGGCCGCGCAAGGGGACGTTCGGCAGGAAGAACAGCACCGCCAGGGCGATAACCGTCAAGCCGGCCGTGGTGATGAACAGGTTGTGCATCGCGTAAGTAAACGCGTTGAAGACCGGCCGGGTGAGAACATCGCTGACGCCGTTGAGGAATGAGGTGTCGTTCAATGCGCCCTCGCCGGCGTTGCCGCCGGAGAACGCGGTAAACATCTGGCCGAACTTCTGGTTGGCCGGCTGGCTCATCACGGCTGGATCCTTCAGCGCAGCCAATGCGGCGTTGCCCGCGTCCGTTCCCTTGAACTCAGTTGCGATCCTGCCCTGCCACTGGCTGAACAAAATCGAGATGAAAGCCGCAGTGCCGGCGGTGCCACCCATCTGTCGGAAGAAGGTCGCACTCGCTGTTGCAACACCGATATCGCGCGGCGACACCGCGTTCTGTACTGCGAGCACCGTCGGCTGCAGCAAGTTACCGAGGCCGTAACCGAACAACAGCGACATCGAGCACGTGTAAACGAGCGAGGTATCCGGCTTAACAAGAGCGAGTAATGACAACGAAACAATCAAGGTGCTCGCACCGATGATGGGGAACACCTTGTACTTGCCGGTGCGGGAGATGATCTGCCCCGACGAGACAGACCCGGCCATGATGCCCAAGGTCAGCGGGATTAACAGCAGACCGGCTTTGGTCGGGCTGGCGCCCTTGATTATCTGCAGATACAGCGGCAAACCTGCAAGTCCGCCGAACATCGCGCCACCCATGATGAAGCCGACGATGTTGGTCAAGGTGAATGTCTTGTTGTTGAAGAAGCGCATGGGCAGCAGCGCTTCGTCCTTCATCGCCCGTTCGACGAACACCCACGCGACGATGCCGAGAACCCCGAGCGCGTAGCAGAGAATCGCCCGCGACGACGTCCATCCCCAGGTGCGGCCCTGCTCGGCGACCAGCAGCAACGGCACAATGCCCACGATCAACGTCAACGCACCCCACCAGTCGATGCGGTGGTCCAAGCGGCGGTGCGGCACATGCAAGGTCGCCTGCACCGCGAACAGCGCGATGGCGCCGATCGGCACATTGACGAGGAACACCCAGCGCCAGCCGGTGAGACCGAGGATGCTGTCGGCGCCGGCGAAGAATCCCCCCACCAGCGGGCCGAGCACTGACGCAGTGCCGAAGACTGCGAGGAAGAAACCTTGGTATTTCGCGCGCTCGCGCGGCGGCACGATGTCGCCGATGATGGCCAGAGCCAATGTGAACAGACCGCCGGCGCCGATTCCCTGAAGAGCGCGGTAACCAGCCAGCTGGTACATCGTCTGCGCAAAAGTGCACAGAAGCGAGCCGATCATGAAGCTCGAAATGGCGAAGAGGAACAACTTCTTGCGGCCGTAAATGTCACCCAGCTTCCCGTACAACGGGGTGGTCACAGTGGCGGTGATGAGGTACGCCGTCGTCACCCAGGCCTGCAGGGTGAGGCCGTGCAAGTCGTCACCGATGGTGCGGATGGCAGTGGCGACGATGGTTTGGTCGAGCGCGGACAAGAACATCCCAGCCATCAAGCCGGTGAGCACCGACATGATCTGGCGGTGCGACAGATACTGCGGTTCGTGATCATCCTGAACATGGGCAGGCTGATTGGTCATGGAATCCTCCAGGAATCGCGGGCACGATCGTCAGTCGAAATGAACCTCTGTAGCCTAGAGCCCGCAAGTCTTGGCGAGGTGGCAGAGCGGCCTAATGCGGGCGCCTTGAAAGCGTCTGAGGGAAACCTCCGGGGGTTCAAATCCCTCCCTCGCCGCCATTGTGAATTCGCGTAAATACGCGTCCCCTACGCTTGGCGCATGCTGGACATACGCATTCTGCGCGAAGACCCTGAGCGCGCCCGCGCGTCTCAGGTCGCCCGCGGTGAGGATCCCGCCGTTATCGATGCGATCTTGTCGGCTGACTCGTCTCGTCGCGCGGCCAGCACTGTTTTCGACACTGCTCGCGCCGCTCAAAAGGAGCTTGGTCGCTCTATTGGCCCGCTGCAGGGCAAAGTGAAGTCGGGCAAGGCGACGGCGGACGAAACCGCGGAACTTGATGCACTCATGGCACAAGCGACCGCGTTGGCCGCCCAGGTGACACAGGCGGAGGATGCGCAACGCGCGGCTGAAGAGCAGTTTATCGGTCTCATGGCGCAGGTCCCGAACTTCGTCGACACGCGAGCACCTGTCGGCGGCGAGGATGACTTCGTCACTCTCGAGCATGTCGGCACTCCCCGCGACTTCGCTGCCGAAGGTTTCGAGCCGAAAGATCACCTCGACCTCGGCGCCCTGCACAAGGCCATCGATGTAGAGCGTGGAGCGAAGGTGTCCGGTTCGCGCTTCTATTACCTCACCGGCGTCGGAGCAGAGCTGGAATTCGCGATGGTCAATTACGCGATGGACACTGCCCGCAAGCACGGCTTCATCCCCGTGGTGCCGCCGACGCTAGTTCGCGCGGAAGCGATGGAGGGAACTGGATTCCTCGGCCAAGCGGCTGAGAACGTCTACCACCTCAAAGACGACGACATGTACCTGGTCGGCACCAGCGAAGTGCCGCTGGCCGCGTACCACATGGACGAGATCCTCGAACGTGATTCGTTGCCTCGTCGTTACGCCGGGTTCTCGCCTTGCTTTCGTCGCGAAGCAGGCTCGCACGGCAAGGATGTGCGCGGAATCATCCGCGTGCACTGGTTCGACAAGGTCGAGATGTTCGCTTTCACCAATCTCACCGAAGCCGAAGCCGAGCACCAGCGCTTCCTCGAAATCGAGCGTGGCTTCTTCGAGTCCTTGGAGATTCCATTCCGAATCATCGACACCGCCACCGGCGACCTTGGGTTGAGTGCGGCGCGCAAGTTCGACATCGAAGCCTGGGTGCCGACGCAGAACGCGTACCGCGAGGTGACATCCACATCGAACTGCACCGACTTCCAATCTCGCCGCCTTCGCATTCGCACTCGCGACGAATCTGGCGCCACCGAGCCGGTGTGCACGGTAAACGGGACGCTGGTCGCCGTTCCGCGCGCGATCGTCGTGTTGTTGGAGAACCACCAGCAGATTGACGGCAGCATCCGAGTGCCCGCAGTGCTGCAGCCATACCTTGGCGGTCGCACTGTGCTGACGCCGCCGCAGTAGTCCGTGGAGCGGTCAGCGCGGCATTAACACGGCGGCAGCGGTGTTTGCATAGACAGCGCCTCGCCGCCAGGAGGAGACACCGATGACAGCCGCGTCCCGCACCATCGACCTGTCAGTCACGGGCATGACCTGTGCATCGTGTGTTGCGCATGTGGAGAAGGGACTGCAGTCGCTGCCCGGCGTGCAGGCGTCAGTTGATTTGGTGAACGCGTCTGCCCGCGTCCTCGCACCAGACACTGTCAGCGATGCAGACCTGATCGCTGCTGTTGAATCAACTGGCTACCAAGCTCAGGTGCGAGCATCGGCGAGCGAGGCGATCGCGTCAGTCGAGCATCGTGCGTTCGACCCGGACTTCCTTCGGCGCTTCTGGGTCGCGGTGATTCTGGGTACGCCGGTAGTCCTGATGTCGATGATCCACCACTTGCAGTTCCGCGGCTGGGAGTATGTCTGTGCCGCAGTTAGTCTGCCGATCGCCGCGTGGTGCGCGGCGCCGTTCCACAAAGTCGCATACAAGCAGCTGCGTCACGGCGCATTCGGCATGGATGCGCTCGTGTCACTCGGCGTGCTGGCATCGTGGCTGGGCAGCGTCGAATGGTTGTTGCTGCAGAACTCGATCGGCAGCGCGAATGTGTGGTTCGAATCCGCTGCGGCAGTGACAGCTTTCGTTTTGTTGGGTCGGATGCTCGAGCATCGCGCCACGCGTGAATCAGGTGCCGCGATCCGCAGCTTGTTGACCTTGGCGCCTCGCACTGCGCATGTGCGCGACATCCTGGGCAACGTCACCGATGTCGCAGTCAGCGAGGTGTCCGTCGGTGACAGCTTGCTGGTCAAACCGGGTGAGGCCTTTCCAGTTGATGCCCGCGTGATGTCAGGCACCAGCAGCGTGGATGCATCCATGATGACCGGCGAAAGCCTGCCCGTGGATGTTGCGCCC
>JBEHCB010000056.1:0-4475 GCA_041192885.1 Actinomycetota bacterium | reverse complement strand
TGTCGCAGTCGCTCGTCGTTCGCGAGCGCGCGTCCCGAGCGTCGACGATGGGCGATGGGCTTGCCAGCAGCGTCGCCAGAAGCTTTGGGAGTCTGTTCGCCAGGATTCCGCGGCTGGTAGTAGTCGGGCAGGCGGCTGAGGCTGATGCTCACGACTTCCAATGGAATCCGCCAAATGTCTGGATATGCCAGCGATAGGAATCTCAGTCCCCAGCGCGCACTAGCGCGCAGGAATTTCTGCTCCGCTGCCAGAGATTCTTGTCCGACCTTTGCCTTATAGTGTTGGTCGTAGTACTCGTCGTACATCTCCTGCAGGGAGTCCCAATCGGATTTGAATCTGGCCTCGTGACTCGCCAGCCGCAGAAATTCGAGGTGGACGAGGTTGATGTGGCGATGCTCGGGCCGCAGTCTCGCAAGCAGATATTCCGCGTAAGCAAGCTGGGGATTGCTTGACTCGCCAACACGGGCCATTGCCCGGGAGTCCTGGCCGATCGCTGCGATCATCAATGTCCGGTAGGCATCAGCGAAAACCTCCGCTTTTGACTCGAATCGGCTGAACAGGCTGCCGCTGCTTATGCCTGCGGCACGGCACACGCGACTGATTGTGGCTTTTTCGTATCCTGACTTTGCCACAGTTTGAATGAATGCCGTGTGGATTTGTTCGATCGTGACGTCCTCGCTGGCCGGCGTCCAGTTCACCAGGGGAAGCCAGCTTTCAGAATTCAAATTCGATGGCGCGTCAAGGCGCAGGACTGCCTGCCAGACGGCTGTGGTGAGGCCGTCCAGTGCAGTTCTCTCTATCGCCGCCACTGGTTGAAGCAGATTTGCGCCTATCAGCAAGCCGATCAGATATCCGTTCCGAGCACTGGTTGCGGGGTCGCCAGCTAACCAAGGTGTCAGCACCTCTTGGATGTCGTCGAATATCACGTCCTGCATGATTGGATCGAAGGCTGCGGACTGCACTAACTCGTTAAAGCAGGTGTGGAGCGGATTGGCGGCTAAGTGCTCTTGCAGCAGAACCACAAACGCGTCACTGGCTTCGGGGTTGGTTAGCGCGAGTTCGATGGTGCGCAGACGTGCGCGGAATTCCGGCAGCACTCTTGTTGCCCACAGATCCAATCCCAACTCGGACTTGTTCTCGAATCGAGAGTAGATAGCCCCCAATGTCAAGTCGGCCCGTCGGGCAACAGCCGACAAAGTGAGGCTGTCCCACCCCGCCTGGCTGACCAGAGCCACGGCCGCGTCTCGCAGAACCTCATCATTGGTCTGGGCGCGCGCCGGCCTCCCGCGCCTCGTTAGATCGGTCTCCGCGCTTGCATCTTGCGAACGCGGGACGGAGATAGGGGTCGGCGCGGCGCTGCCGCCGCCGCTGGCGGCACGCGAATCGGCGTTCGCAGATTCCACTCGCACCTCCCGAATGGTCGACGGCTACGCACCCATACGGCGGATAGCCAGCACGCGTCGCCGCCAACGAGCTCACCCACTGGCGGTTGACGCCACTGCGCCCGCTCATGCGATGCAACGTCCTGGCTGTCAACAGTAATGCTTTCGCTGCTACCCCGAAAGGCGCGAAACCCAGCCTCCCACTACGCTTCGCGTGCCCGTCCGTCGCGGGCGTCATCCCCGTTCGCACTGGCGAAAATCTGGAGGTAGTCCGTGTCGGCGTTCGGCGTGCTGCTCGGCGTTCCCGAAGATGGGGACACCTGCACATTCCTCGGTTCTCACCTCGGAAACGGGTGCCAGTTCCCAGCGCCGACGGCAGAGATCTTCAACTGGGCGCCACTGGCCACATGGCATATCGGCGGAATCGCTTTCGACATCACCAAGCCTGTGGTGTTGCTCGCCATTGGGACGCTATTCATCGTCGGCTTTTTCCTCATCGCGTTCAGTCGGCCGACGCTGGTTCCATCGCGGACGCAGTCACTGGGGGAGTTGGGATACACCTTCGTCCGCGATCAAATCTCGCGAGAGGTCATCGGCAAGGATGGCGATAAGTACCTGCCGTTCCTGGTGTCTTTGTTCTTCTTCGTGTGGATCATGAACCTGTTCAGCATTGTGCCGGTCGCACAATTTCCCGTGACTAGCCGGTTCGCGTTTCCGGTCGCGCTCGCGCTGGTGATTTGGTGCATCTACATGTTCCTGGGCATGAAAAAGCAGGGGCCGATCAAGTTCTTCACGAATTTCATGTTCCCGCCCGGGTTGCCCAAGCCCATTTACGTGATCCTCGCCCCGATCGAGTTCTTGTCTAATGTATTAGTGAGGCCGTTCACGTTGGCTGTTCGTTTGTTCGCCAACATGTTCGCCGGCCACCTGCTGATCACAATCTTCAGCGTTGGCGCCTGGTACTTGGCTGGACCGACTGTGATGGGCTGGATTGGCGCAACCGGATCGTTCGCGATGACGGTTGCGCTGACCGGCTTCGAGATGTTCATCCAGTTCCTCCAAGCCTTCATCTTCACCTTGCTGACCGCCGTCTACATCGGCGGATCGCTGCACGCAGAGCACTAACCACACGCACTACCCGCACGAGGCACTAACGGCACGACCCTGACCGCCGGACCGGCCGGCGGCCACGACAGAAAAGGAAGACATCATGTCCCTGACCATGTCCCTGTTGGCAGAGACCACGACCACCATCAAGGGTCTTGGCGCCATCGGCTACGGCCTCGCCGCCATCGGCCCCGGCGTCGGCATCGGCATCATCTTCGGTAACGGCGTTCAGGCAATCGCTCGCCAGCCCGAGGCTTACGGCGTTATCCGCCAGAACATGCTCCTCGGCTTCGCGTTGGCAGAGGCGCTGGCACTGATCGGCTTCGTCGCTCCGTTCGTGTTGAAGTAATCCGAGCGAACCGACAATCACACGATTCACTGAAGGGACAGCACCGTGAAGCACCTGCTCGTATCCGCGGTCGTGACCGCGGCTGAGGAGTCGCACTCGCCTTTGTTGCCGCCAGTGAGCGAGCTGATCCTCGGCACGGTTGCCTTCTTCCTGATTTTCCTGATGCTTGCGAAGTTCGCCTTCCCAAACATCAAGAAGACTTTGGATGAGCGCGCTGACAAGATCGAGGGCGGATTGGCGCGGGCAGCCGCAGCTCAGGATGAGGCAAATCGAGTTCTGGCCGAGTACTCGGCGCAACTCGCCGCGGCTCGCACGGAGGCCGCTGGCATCCGCGCATCCGCGCAGTCCGACCGTGAGGCGATTGTGGAGCAGGCTCGGGGCGAAGCTCAGTTCGCTGCAGCCACCGTCACCGCCCGCGCGCAGGAGCAGATTGCAGCTGAGCGTTCCAGCGTTGCCGCGTCCTTGAAACAAGAAATCAGCGAGCTGGCACTGGACCTGGCAGGCAAAATCGTCGGCGAAACCCTGGCGGACGACGCCAAGGCACGCGCCGCCGTCGACCGTTTCCTGGCTGATCTGGAGAAGCAAGCGGGGCAGGTGCGCAACTGATGTTCGGAAGCAGTCGGGAGTCATTAGCCGGTTTGCGGAACGCGGTGCAGTCGCACCGCGGCGCCGCTGACTTCCGCATGTCTGCTTCCGAGTTGTTGGCCGTGGCTGCTGTGCTGGCGGGGGAGAAGTCCCTGCGCCAGACGCTGGCTGACGCTGGTACGCCGTCGCAAGCGCGAGTGGCTCTCGTCGACAGCGTGTTCGGTGGCAAGACCTCCGAGACCTGCATGGCCGTGTTGCGCCAATGCGTCAGCGCCCGCTGGTCGGCGGATTCCGATCTAGTCGACGCTGTTCAGTTGCTGGCGATGCAGATGCTGTGCGTCTGCGCGCAAGACAGCGGCGCGCTCGACACGGTTGAAGAAGAGTTGTTCCTCTTCGGCCGCGCCGTCGCCTCCGCACCCGAGCTGCAGATGACCCTCACCGACCCGGCGTTGCCGGCTTCCGCAAAAGCGGATGTTGTGTCGTCGCTCCTCGCCGGTCGAGGACACGACATCACAGTCGAGTTGCTGACGCACACGGTTTCCCACCTGGGTGGGCAACGCTTGGATGCGGCCATTGAGGGCCTGGTCGCGGTCGCCGCTGATCAGCGCAACCGCCTCGTCGCGCATGTCACCAGTGCCATCGACCTAGATGACACGCAGACCGGCCGTCTGCGGACCGCGTTATCGACACTCACCGGCCGCGACATCAACGTCAACATCACCGTGGACCGCGATGTCATCGGCGGTATCAGTGTCCGCATCGGTGATGAAATCATCGACGGCACCGTGGCCAGCCGCTTGGCCGCTGCACGAACCCAACTTCTCAACGACTAGAACCACGCACGACACACACATAAGGAAGCAGGACATCATGACCGAGTTGACGATTCGCCCGGAGGACATCCGTGAGGCGATCGCGAAGTCAGTCGCGGCCTTCTCCGCATCCACCACCCGCGAGGAAGTCGGTCGCGTGGTGGAGACCGGTGACGGCATCGCCCGCGTTGAGGGACTGCACTCGGCGATGACCAACGAGCTGCTCGAGTTCGAGGGCGG
>JBEHCB010000055.1:0-3583 GCA_041192885.1 Actinomycetota bacterium | reverse complement strand
GTCGGGGGTGGCTGGACCTGTTGCGACACTCGCACAATCGACGCGACCCACATCAGGCGCCGCCGCGCGCCGACTCCTAGGATTGACACGCACGATGCGTTCGAGTCACCGCGTGCCCGTTGCGACTCGAAAGTGACCACCAGATCTGCCTGAGCGTGACCTGAGCCTTGCCATGCCGACCATGAAGGGGAGCGAAGCCTCGTGAGTGTCTACCTCCCGATCCTCATCCTCGGCGCCCTCGCATTCGGGTTCGCCATTTTCTCCGTCGCCGTCGGCAGCATCACCGGCCCCAAGCGCTACAACCGCGCCCGCGTCGAGGCATACGAGTGCGGAATCCAGCCGACACCTCAGCCCGTCGGCGGCGGCCGCTTCCCGGTGAAGTACTACCTGACGGCGATGCTGTTCATCGTCTTCGACATTGAAATCGTTTTCCTCTACCCCTGGGCGGTCGCCTTCGATCAAATGGCGCTGTTCGGGTTGGTGGAGATGGTGCTGTTCATCCTGACGGTGCTCGTCGCTTACGCCTATGTCTGGCGCCGCGGCGGGCTGGACTGGGACTGAGCGGTTCACCCCGCAAAGACCGAAACTCGAGATAAGGACGCGACATGGGTTTAGAGGAGAAGTTGCCGAGCGGCTTCTTGCTCACGACCGTCGAGAAGTTCGCTGGCTACGCGCGTAAGAGCGCGCTGTGGCCCGCGACCTTCGGTTTGGCGTGCTGCGCGATCGAGATGATGACCACCGGCGGTGCGCGTTACGACCTCGCGCGCTTCGGAATGGAGGTGTTCCGCGCCTCACCACGCCAGGCGGACTTGATGATCGTCGCCGGCCGCGTCAGCCAGAAGATGGCTCCGGTTCTGCGCCAGATTTACGACCAGATGCCTGGCCCGAAGTGGGTGTTGGCAATGGGCGTGTGCGCCTCCAGCGGCGGCATGTTCAACAACTATGCGATCGTTCAAGGCGTCGACCATGTCGTGCCCGTCGACATCTACTTGCCTGGCTGCCCGCCGCGGCCTGAGATGCTGATCGACGCCATCTTGAAACTGCACGACCAGATCTCCGACACCAAGCTCGGCCCCAACCGCAAGCGTGAAGTCGCAGAACTGGAACAAGCAGCGCTTGCAGCCCCATCCACATTGGAGATGAAGGGGCTGCTGCGATGAGCGAGAACCTGAATCTGCCCATCGTCCCGGGTGCAGCGCCTGTGACCATGCACACTAAGCAGGGAATGTTCGGCCCGTCAGCAGGCGGTGACACATCTGGCTTCGGCGGTTTGGTCGAGTCATTCGCCATCGGCGTGCCTGCTGCTCGCCCTTACGGCGGCGACTTCGACATCGTCGCCGATGCGGCTGAGGAAGCCATCAAGGGCGCTGGTTTGGCCGTCAACGATGTGTTCGAGAAGGTTGTTGTCGCCCACGGCGAGATCACCTTCCATGTCCGCCGCGAGCACCTGCGGACTGTGGCGAAGATCTTCCGCGACGAGCCGGCACTGCGCTTCGAGATGTGCATGGGCGTCAACGGCGTTCACTACCCGTTCGAGACTGGTCGTGAACTGCACGCGATTTATCCGATGTTGTCGCTGTCCTACAACCGACGAGTGCGTTTGGAGGTGTCGGTGCCGGATGCGGATCCGCACATCCCGTCTATCGTCGATATCTACCCGGCCAACAACTGGCACGAGCGCGAGACTTGGGACTTTTTCGGCATCATCTTCGATGGCCACCCGGGTTTGACCCGCATCGAGATGCCCGACGACTGGCCGGGCCACCCGCAGCGCAAGGACTACCCGCTTGGCGGAATCGACATTGAATACAAGGGCGCAACCACGCCGGCGCCGGACAAGCGCAGGTCTTACTCATGAGCCACGACACCGAGTACACCACTGACTTCGGCAGCGCTGGCGATGCTGGTGACGCATACGCCGGCGGTTTCGAGACCACAACCGGCCGTGTGCACACCGTCACCGGCCAGGACTGGGACGTCGTTCGCGGCGCCGAGCCGGGCAAGAAAGAACGTGTTGTCGTCAACATGGGTCCGCAGCACCCATCCACCCACGGCGTGCTTCGTTTGATCCTGGAACTCGATGGCGAGACAGTCACTCAAGCTCGCTGCGGCATCGGTTACCTGCACACCGGTATCGAGAAGAACATGGAATACCGCACCTGGACACAGGGTGTGACATTCGTGACGCGCATGGATTACCTCACTCCGTTCTTCAATGAGACCGCGTACTGCTTGGCGGTCGAAAAACTCCTCGGCATCACCGACCAGATTCCCGATCGCGCCAATGTCATCCGCGTGATGATGATGGAACTCAACCGCATCTCTTCGCACCTGGTCTGCTTGGCGACCGGCGGTATGGAGTTGGGCGCGCTGTCGGCGATGATTTTCGGCTTCCGTGAGCGCGAGCTGATCTTGGACTTGTTCGAGATGGTCACCGGTTTGCGCATGAACAGTGCTTATGTCCGCCCCGGCGGCGTCGCACAGGATCTTCCCGCTGGCGCGGAAGAGAAGATCCGCGAGACGATGAAGATGTTGCCGGGTCGCTTGAAGGACACCAGCGACCTGTTGGTGGACAACAGCATCTGGGTTGCGCGCACCCAAGGGACTGGCTTCCTTGATCTGCCCAGCTGCATGGCGTTGGGAATCACCGGGCCGGTGCTGCGCTCCACCGGTTACGCGCACGACCTCCGCAAGACGCAGCCGTACTGCGGATACGAGACCTACGACTTCAATGTGCCGACGGTCGACACCGCGGATGTTTACGGACGATTCCTTATCCGCATTGCGGAGATGGCCGAATCCATGAAGATCGTGCAACAGTGCCTGGAGCGTCTGGAGCCAGGTCCGGTGATGGTGGACGACCCGCGCATTGCATGGCCAGCACAGTTGTCCGTGGGCAGCGACGGCCAAGGCAACAGCGCCTCACACATCAAGAAGATCATGGCCGAGTCGATGGAAGCGCTCATCCACCACTTCAAGTTGGTGACCGAAGGCTTCCGCGTTCCCGCCGGTCAGGCGTATGCAGCAGTGGAATCGCCGCGCGGCGAGTTGGGCGCATTCGTCGTCAGCGACGGTGGCACCCGCCCGTACCGCGTGCACTTCCGCGACCCGTCTTTCAACAACTTGCAGGCGACACCGGCGATGAGCGAAGGCGGCCAGGTCGCCGACATCATCGCCGCGGTCGCATCCATCGACCCGGTCATGGGAGGCGTTGACCGATGATCGACACCAAGACGATGGACGAGCTGCGCCAGATTGCCGGTCGCTATCCGCAGCCGCGTTCGGGCCTGCTGCCGATGCTGCACTTGCTGCAGTCGGTGGAAGGCCATGTCAGCAGCGAGGGCATTGAGGCATGTGCGCAGATCCTCGGTTTGTCCACTGCTGAAGTGACCGCGGTCGCAACCTTCTACACGATGTATCACGACGAGCCACAGGGCGAGCACCACATCGGTGTGTGCATCAACCCGGGTTGCGCGATCCTCGGCGGCGACGCGGTCTACTCGGCTGTGTGCCAACGCTTGGGCATCGGCCACGACGAAGTCACAGCCGATGGCAAGTTCTCCCTTGAGCGCATCGAATGCCA
>JBEHCB010000054.1:0-4315 GCA_041192885.1 Actinomycetota bacterium | reverse complement strand
GACAACCGCGGCTTCGCAGTCGGCAGCGGTTCGGCTTGCGCGAACGAGTTGCACACGCCCAGCCATGTGCTTGCCGCCATGGGGCGACTGACCGAGGGAAACCTCCGCATCACACTTGCCTGGGATACGACGGCCGACCAGATCGACGCGTTCGTCGCTGCTTTGGCTGAGACAGTCGCGGATGTCCGTCGAGCCTTCGGCGCTGAAGACTTGTGAGCGGCGAATGAGTGATCCGAAAGTCGCACATCCCGATGAAGTCACAGTGGATGCCCGCGGGTTGCAGTGTCCCGAGCCCGTGATCCGCTTGGCCAAAGCTGCACAAGCAGGCGCTGCGGTGGTCATGTTGATTGCCGACGACCCGGTGGCCGACATCGATGTTCCTGCCTGGTGTCTGATGACCGGCAACCACATGGAAAAGCGAACGCCGCTGCCGGAAGGTCCCGACAGCGGCGTCACTTACCGCGTGGTGATCAGCGAGCCCGAGCTCGGCTGACCAACAAAATCAGCAGAACGAGTTACCGCACGCGCACGAGCTCTGCGCACGGTTGGGGTTCTGAATGTCGAAGCCCTGCTGCTCGATGGTCTCGATGTAGTCGACCACAGCGCCGTTGATGTAGCTGGCGCTGGTGCGGTCGACTGCCACGGCGAGACCGTTGAAGCTGAGCTTGATGTCGCCATCCATCTCAGCGTCGGTGAAGCCCATCTTGTACTGGAAACCGGCACAGCCACCTGGAGCAACCTGGATGCGCAGGAACCAGTCGTCGCGGCCTTCCGCCTTGAGGATGGACAGCGCCTTGGCCGATGCGGCCTCGGTGAAGGTGAAGGTCCAGTCCTGGTCGACAGCTGCGGCAGCGGTGTCGGTGACTTCTGCGGTCATGGTGCCCTCCTGAAGGTATTCCGGTCGAATCTCGAGCCCGTAAGGCGATCCGCGATTCGACCGGCGGTTCGTATTTCGGTTCCAACGAGCTGAAGTCTAACTGCGGTGCCCGCGTTTCGCGCACGGCATGAGCCTGAGTGCGAGGATTGGCCCGTGAGCACCTTCCTCGAGCCGCAGCCGACTCCGCTGGCGTTGCTGCTGCTGGGTCACGGGTCCGACCCCGCCAGCGAACGCGGGGTCGAGTGCCCGGGAGATCTGCCGCCCGCTAGCGATCCTGATCTGGGTGCGCGCGCCACTGCCGCAAAAGCCGCTTTGGGCGACCGGGTGTTTATTTTGGGCCACCACTACCAACGCGACGAGGTCATCGCGTTCGCCGATGTCACCGGTGATTCGTTCAAGCTCGCTCGCGACGCCGCTGCCAGACCAGATGCGGAATTCATCGTGTTCTGCGGCGTGCACTTCATGGCCGAGAGCGCAGACATCCTCACGTCCGCTGCGCAGCAAGTGATCTTGCCCGATCTGAATGCCGGCTGCTCCATGGCCGACATGGCGAACATTTCGCAAGTTGAAGATGCCTGGGATGTGCTGACCGACCTCGGCATCGCCGACTCCACGATTCCCGTCACCTATATGAACTCAACCGCGGCGATCAAGGCATTCACCGGCCGCAATGGCGGAACCATCTGCACATCCAGCAACGCCGAGCAGGCATTGACTTGGGCATTTGAGCAAGGCGAGCGGGTCTTGTTCTTGCCTGACGAGCACCTCGGACGCAACACCGCGGTGCTGAAACTCGGGATGAGCCTTGACGATTGCGTCGTCTTCAACCCGCACAAGCCAGGTGGCGGTGTCAGCGCCGAGCAGTTGCGCAATGCGCGGATGATCCTGTGGCGGGGCCACTGCTCGGTGCACGGTCGCTTCACTGCCGCCAAAGTTGATGAAGTGCGAGCCAAGGTGCCAGGCGTGAATGTGCTCGTGCACCCCGAGTGCGTCCACGATGTGGTGCTCAAGGCTGACCTAGTCGGCTCCACCGAGTTCATCATTAAGACCATCAATGCCGCCCCGGCCGGCAGCGCGTGGGCGATCGGCACCGAACTGAATCTGGTCCGGCGGCTGGCACTGGCGCACCCGGACAAGTCGATCTCGTTCTTGGATTCGACCGTGTGCTACTGCTCGACGATGAACCGAATCGACTTGCCGCACTTGACGGCCAGCCTCGAGGCATTGGCCGCCGACGAAGTCCGAAATGTGATCACTGTCGATACCGATGTCGCACATTGGGCGAAAGTGGCGTTGGAGCGGATGCTGCAACTGCCCGCCGCGCCGAGTGCGCACGACTCGTGAATCACTTAGGCTGACGCGTGTGAGTGACTCATCAGCAGCCGACAAGGCGAGCGACCAGACCACCGACCAAGCGGCCGCGGCCAAGGGGCGCCCGACGCCCACCAGAGCCGAAGCGGAAGCCGCACGCAAAGCTCGCTTGAACCCGACAGCGGACAAGAAAGCCGACAAGGCCGAAGGCCGCAAGCGGCGTGAAGAAGCACGGATGGGTCAACTGCGTGGCGATGCTCGTTATCTGCCGGCACGCGATCGCGGACCTGTGCGCGCATTCATCCGCGATTGGGTCGATTCGCGCTTCAGCGTCGGCGAGATCTTGATGCCGACGGCATTCGCATTCATCTTCCTGAACTTCTACAAGAACACCCTCATCCAAACGGTCTCAACCTGGCTGTTCTTCGGCGTCTTCATCTTGATGATCGTGGACCAGTTCGTCATCGGCATCTTGGTGTCGAGAGCGGTCCGTAATGAGTTCGGCCCTAAGGGCACCGATGGCACGAAGGGCGCTGTTCTTTACGCGGTCATGCGCTCGACCCAGATGCGCCGCCTAAGGGTGCCCCTGCCCAAGGTGCGCATCGGCGGCAAGCCGAAGTAGTCATCCCTCGCCGATTCACGACGACAGTCGAGCAGCCCTAGGCTGCTTCCATGGAGTACCGCAACCTCGGCCGCAGCGGCCTGCTGATCAGCGAGATCACTTACGGCAACTGGATCACCCATGGCAGCCAAGTTGATGACGGCACCGCACATGCATGCGTGAACGCTGCGCTGGATGCTGGTATCACCACTTTCGACACCGCTGATGTGTACGCCGGCACCAAGGCCGAGTCTGTTTTGGGCGCCGCGCTGGCCGGGCAGCGTCGCGAAGGCTTGGAGATTTTCACGAAGGTGTTCTGGCCCACCGGGCCGGGCAAGAACGATCGTGGCCTCTCGCGCAAGCACATCATGGAGTCTTGCCACGGGTCGCTCAAGAGACTGGGCACCGACTACATCGATTTGTACCAAGCGCACCGGTTCGATCACTTCACTCCCCTGGAAGAAACTCTGACTGCGTTCAACGACCTCGTCCGCCAAGGCAAGGTGCTGTACATCGGTGTTTCCGAGTGGAATGCCGAGCAGATCCGCCGCGCTGTCGAGTTGTGCGATGCACTGGGCTACGACCGCCCGATTTCGAACCAGCCTCAGTACTCGATGCTGTGGCGCGTCATCGAATCTGAAGTAGTCCCCACCAGTGAGGAACTCGGGTTGAGCCAGATCGTTTGGTCGCCGATCGCGCAAGGCGTGCTCACGGGCAAGTACGCGCCGGGTGCGCAGCCGCCGGCCGGTTCGCGTGCCGCCGACGCCAATGGCGGAGGTTTTGTCAACCGTTGGCTGCGCGATGACTTGCTGACCGCAGTCCAGGCCCTGGCGCCGATTGCCGCCGACTGCGGCTTGACCATGGCGCAACTCGCTGTGGCCTGGGTATTGCAGAACCGCAACGTGGCCGCCGCAATCATCGGCGCTTCACGACCTGAGCAAGTGGTCGAGAATGTCGCTGCAACTGGCGTCACATTGCCGGCCGATGTGATGGCTCGCATCGACGAGACTTTGGCGAGCTTCATCGAGACTGACCCGGCGAAGACCGTGTCGCCGACCGAGCGCCCGTAATCACACCGCTGCGGCGTGGTGGTTTTCTCGTGGTGAGCATGCATCTGGCGAAGACCGTGAAGCTCAAGCCAAGCATCCTCGCCGCAGGTGCGGTTCTGGGGTTCACTGCATTCGCCTCCCCCTTGGCCCACGCTGCCCCGTCAGCGACAGCAGTCGGTGTCTCCGGCTGGAACTACTCCGTCGGCCGCGACGGGCAATGGCGACGCGACATCGCGGACCCGTCACAACATTCACCGGCCGACGGCGATGTCTTGGGATGGACTTACGGGCCTTTATCTGGCGGCACATCGCCGACACCGGCAGCGTCGGCAAACTACGAAAGTCTGTGCCCTGAACAGACTCGCGCTGGAAGTGCCGGGCCTCGGGTGCGCATTGCGATTGTCGTGGATTCATCGCGGGCAGCAGAACCGGCCGAAGAACCGGTGTCGGTCTCATGCATCACGGTCTCACGAGGCA
>JBEHCB010000053.1:0-3208 GCA_041192885.1 Actinomycetota bacterium | reverse complement strand
CCGGGATGAACGTCACCGTGCTGCTGGCACCCGTCGAGGTGGACGAGATGTTGTACGTAGCCGTGTTGAACTTGGCCAGCGAGTAGCCGGTGTTCTGGCTGACGTACCAGTAGTTGCACAGGGTGTGGGCGAGGTTCTGCGCGAAGCCCTTGAGCTTCGGAGCAATCACGTCGCCGATGAAGGCCGGGGTGGCCTCCGCCTGCAGCTCGCCCATCGTCACCGCCAGGTTGGTCAGCATGGTGCGCATGCCGATACCGAGGCGGTAGCTGTTGACAGCCGGACCTTCCAGAGCGTTCGGCCACGACTTGGTCGCGCTCTGCAGGTACAGCTTGTCATTGATGCGGGTGGTCGAGTCGCCGTACAGCACGAAGTCCTGGTAGCTGGGGTTGCCACCCTGCTCGATCACGCCGGTCAGACCGCCGCGGTAGAGCTTGAGGATCTTCATGTCACGACCAAGGGCAGCGGCCGGGCCGACGCCCTGAGAGGTCACGATAGTGTCCCGCCAAGCGGGGTCGAGCGTCGGCAGCAGCGTGTCGACGTTCTTGTTGATGATCTCCTCGATCTGCTTCTGATGCCGATCGAACAGAGACCCTGAAGTAGCAAACTGAGCTGGCATGGGTCAATTCCTTGTGGGATGGATGTCAAGCACGAGTGTCACTGCCGCTGTCCAGCTCGGCGGCCAGTCGGCTCAGCGCGTCCTTGTTGAACGCGTCAAGAGCAGACTCAATGTCGCCATTGTTGGACCCAGGCTTCCAACGCGGAGCCTGGACGGCAGGACGGTTCAGAATCGCACTCGCACCACTGTCCGTTTCCGGCGCCCGACCCAGACGGTTCGGGTCGCCGATTACCGAGCGGTACTTCGCCAGGACTTGTTCAGTCGCCCTGGCTGACTCTTCGGAGATCCACGCTTCTTCAAACACCCCTGCTGCCGTACGCCGAGATCGAAGGTTGTCCAGCGTCTGCTGGCGAATGTCCCTCTCGATCGCAGCTCGGGCGGACGTCAGGGCGTCCTTTCCGTTGATCTCCTTGAGCTTGTTCAGCATTGTACGGGCCCCCTGGTTGCCTTCAAGCCCCATCACAATCTGGGCATTGAGTCGGCTATTGAGCTGCTCCGCCTTCATGCGCTGCAGCTCTTCCTGCGCCTGCTGCGCCTGACGCTGGGCAGCCATGATGGCCTCAGCCACCTGCTCCGCACTCTTGTCGTTGTCATCGCCCCCCACGTTGTCGGTTGGTTCGTCGGTCATGTTGCCTCCTTGCTGGCTGCTCATCCAATCCTGCACGTACTGCTCCACTTCGTTTCCACGGTAGCCCATGTCCAGCAGCAGCTGGCGGGCGGCCTGTTCCTTCACGCCGGGGTCTACGTCCGGCCGCATGACCTTAGCAGTCGCGTCGCGAAAGGAGACGAGCTTCGAGTAGTCCTGCTTCAGGTACTCCAGCTCCTCCTTGGCCTTCAGCAGGTCGGCGACCGGGATCTCGTTGCCACCCGCACGCACGCGGGCATCCATGTCCACCACTGCACCAGATGGTGGGGCGGTTTCAGTCTGCGCGGTCTCCTGAGTGTCGGGCGTCATCTCGTCAGACATTGGGCATCATTCCTTGCATGGGCATCTGTGGTTGCTGCTGAGGCTGCATGCCCATGGCGGCCGCCTCATCAGGTGTCGGGACCTGCTGCGGCAGGGTCTGACCCATGAACCGCAGCATCGTGTCCCTGAACTTCTTGAATTCTTCCTGCACCTCTGCAGAGGCCATTGCCATCAGCGGGCTGGTCATGAACCCACCCAGCACCCGCATCTGCAGGTCTGGCCGCACCATGTGTGGCGCAAGCATGATCTGGCCGGGGTCCTCACCGTTGCCGTACAGCAGCAGGATGTTCTGCACGATGGACTCGTAGGCGCCCTTCTCCTCATCCAACCACATGGCAAAGTCAAGGCCCTCTCGCAGCGAGAAGAGCTTCAGACCCATGGGATCCGTAAGGTTTGCACGCAGAAGGTTCAGGGCCTCTTCCTTGCGCGCCACCTCACTACGCGGGTTGACCTGTCGCACCGTGAAGGTGAGGTGGGCCACGTCTGGCAGGGGGTTCTTGTCAAAGGTGACAGCCGACTTTTCGATGTCCAGCACGGCACCCGCAAGGTCCAGAGTGATGTTGTTGACAGGGATGGTGCGCGGCAGCTTGACCAGTTCACCAACAGCCTTTGCCGTGGCAGAGCGGTACATGTTGCCGAAGGCCCGCTGGATCGCAATCGACGGGTTGGTCATTGCGCGGGTGATCTGCTCGTCAAGGAACTGCAGACCGGTGGCGCTCTCGACGCGGCCCTTCTCCTGAATCAGGTCCTGGATGGGCGCGATCTGCTGCATCACAGTGCGGGCAAACTGGGCAACCTTGCCCGGGGCATCACCAGCGTTCCATGGCTGGATCACAAACGGCTTGAAGTTCTCGGTAAGTGGGTCGGGCGTGTAGCTCATCACACGCAGGCCCTTGCCAACTTCCTTGAGCATCGTGCGCTCGTTCATGCTGCCCTGCGGCAGGACCATGACGCCGTAGCGATCGGTGTCACGGATGTTGTTGAACAGGCTCTTCATCATGTGTTCGGCCTGACGGCAGATGCCAAACAGCATGTCGAAGAGGCCAGCGCCGTAGAAGGTGCCCGTGTCACAGAACCTGCTGAACCCGATGGGGCAGTAGGTGGTGGCATCTTCGTAAGTTTCATCCAGCAGGATTTCATTGCCGCTGGCCACCACATAGCGGTTGCAAGTGTCACGTGGGCCGTTGATCCAGAGTTCACGCAGTCGGATGACTTCGGTGGATCCAGTGTAGCCAGTGGCGCTACCGGGGCTGATGGCGCGGTTGTCGAACGGGTTGCGCAGAGCCATGCCCGGCTCGTCGTAGGAGACGTCGGTGTGCACGTCACCGTAGTCCACGCGCCACCACTCCATCTGGTCACGCTTCTTGTCGGTGATCTTGCCAAACTTCTCCTCAATCATGTCGATCGGGACCACGCGCTGGCGGATGATGCCGCTCTGCTTTGTGTGGTCCTGGTGGAGGGCCGGGAAGGGGAACAGCTCGCGTGGGTGAATCACCTCAAGGTCGGCAGTCAGGCCTGCGGTAGGCATGTCCACAATGTGACCGGTGATGCCGGCGCAGCCAAGGGTCACAAAGATGTGCGCAAAGTCGCTGACCACCTGCGACAGCTGGTGTTCGGAGATGAGA
>JBEHCB010000052.1:0-6976 GCA_041192885.1 Actinomycetota bacterium | reverse complement strand
TCCATCCGCGACCAGGTGCCCAGGCCGCCGCCCCACCAGCCGTTGCACTGGGGGTAATCGTCGCCGGCGGTCATGCCGGCATCGGCCACGATGCGGCCGATGCTGTCGAACTCCATCATCGTCCGCATCGTCAGATCCCACACCTCCGTGCGGTCTGCCTTGTCCGCCTGCAGCGCCGACACCGTCGAGGCATCGGCCTTGGTGTCGACGGTCGCCTGCAGCGCCGACACCGTCGAGGCATCGGCCTTGTTTGCGATTTCTGCGCTGAGTGCGGTGCTATCGACAGCGGCGAGCCCATTCACCGTTGCGGCGAGCACATCCAACTGCGATTGATCTGCTTTCTGAGCCGTAAGTGCAGCAATTTGAGCGTTGACGTCAGTGAAGCCAACATTCACCTGGTCGGCCAGGAGTGCAAGATCGGCTCGGTGGGCGCGAAATCCCAGCTGCGTCCAAAGTGCCGCAATATCGCTGCTCAGATCGGCACCGTCGCGCCCATCAATTCCGTCGCGCCCGTCAATTCCGTCGCGGCCGTCGGCGCCTGCCGCACCAGTCGGGCCAACCGGGCCAACCGGGCCAACCGGGCCCGCAGCACCCTCTGGCCCCTGAATTCCGGGCAAGCCTTCCATGCCTTGTGGGAGACTGATTTCGATTTCGCGGCGCTTGCATGTCCCCGAAACAGCAATGCGCATGTAGCCGGCTGGGGTCATGCAAACCGTGGTCTCATCATCCGGGGTTGCGCTGCTACTCGCAGTGGTAGTCATCGCGCCGAGGACTGATAAAAGGCAAGCAAATGACAGCATGCGTGATTTTGAGAACATCAGAACTCCTGGGTTATGCGGCATCGGATATGTCAAGAGTAGGCGGTTCGTCAATTCATTCGTGTCAGGCGCGCACGGGCAGATGCATGGCAGTCACGCCTGGTACCTGACTAAAGCCTTCGTGACCTGGACTGATGTCTGGACTTTGGGTGAGCAGAAAAAGGTTGGTGTCATTTAGGAATCGGAAAATAAGTCTGGCTGTTCAGCCGATGTCACGCCCAACAATTCGTTTAATGTCGCCTGGAGTTTCACCACGTCGCCGCGGATACGGACGGTCTTGCTGCGGGCGGTTGCGCCAGTGATGATCTCGACATCGGCCGTCGCCACGCTGAATGCACTGGCAAGCGCCTGCCTCACGGCTGCGTTGGCTTGGCCGTCGGTAGCCGGCGCATTGACCTTGACCACCAACTGCGACGGTTGTCCAAATGATCCGCCGACCTGCGTCCGTGACGCGCCGGGTCTGGCCCGGACGGTCACTGTCACGTGCGCCACACGAACAAGGCTAGCCAGCACCGCACTTCCATCCGCGGTTCTGCCACAGTTGCCCCTGTGAAAGCTGACGTCGCGTCCGTGCGCCGGGCACCCGGGCTTTGGGTCGAGCGGAATGTCACCTGCGACGACACTGCTGTCAGCTTTCTGCACAGGCGCGGCACCAGCGCGCCAGTGGTGTTCCTGCATGGATTCGCCGATGCGGCTGATTGTTATCAAGGCTTGGTAGCTCGACTGCCTGACTCGTGGGACATATTCCTATTGGAATCTGCAGCTCACGGTCGAAGTGGGATCCCCGCCGATGGAGCTCACGAAGTCAGTCGGCGCCGACTCGCCATCCATTTCCTGGAGCAGGTGACCGGGGCGGCTTACTTGGTCGGACATTCCATGGGTGCGGCGACAGCCCTGGCTGTGTCGGCGGCAAGGCCCGATCTGGTGCGCGGGCTGGTGCTGGAAGATCCGCCTTGGTTCGCTGGTGAGATTCATATCAGCGACGCGCCGGCCACGATGGTCGATCTCGAAGACCGTTTGATCCAATGGATTCTGGCGTTGCAACAGCAGCCGTTAGAGCAGGTTGAAGCTGAACGCAGGCAGATGTGCCCGCACTGGGATGACATCGAGTATGCGCACTGGGCCAGCGCTAAACATTTGGTTAAGCGCGAGGCTTTGCACTACGAGTATCAACGTATTCCGGATTCGATCCTTGACCAATGGGGGGCACTCGCTTGCTCGACTCTGCTGTTGACGGGAGCCCCCGAACGCAGTGGCATTGTCACTGCTGAAATCGCCGAACTCTTCGCGCAGACTGCTGTCTCGGCCCAGGTCTCGCACCATCCGGCGGCCGGCCATGATGTGCGCCGCGACGACCCGGCGGCGGTCAGCAAAGCGATCATCGAATTTCTCAGCGCATCGGGAATCGAGCAGCGATGACTTCGACGCCATCAGTTGTTACTGGCGCACTGCAGCCCTACATCTGGGGCCGGCACAACGCATTGCTGCCGTTCAAGCCGGACGCCGAGCATGGCCCGCAAGCAGAACTGTGGTTTGGCACCCACCCGGCCGCGCTGTCGGAGGTGCTCGCTGGTCGGCCAGTCAGTGCTGGCACATCGCCGTTGCTGATGAAAATCTTGGCCGCAGACACCCCGCTGTCCATCCAAGTTCACCCTGGCGCACACGGTATTGACCAACTCTTGGCTAGCCCTGCGACTGCGTCGCTGCTGTCTGACACCGGCATCAAGGATGAAGCGCTCATTGCCGTGGAGCAGTTCGATGTGCTGGCGGGTTTCCGGGATATCGACTCTTGCCTTCAGATTTTCGGTGCCGCAGGTGATCGCGTCCAGGATGTTGTGGAGAGTTTGCATGCTGGTGACCGAATCTCTGCCGTGCGTCGATTGCTCACGGAGCCGCGCAACGCTGACCTAAGCGCGATGTGTGCGTTGATGTCAGACAACGAAGCCCGCATAATGAGATTGGTACTCGAGGTTTACGCCGCGGATCCAGCGGTTCTGGTGTCTTTCATGCTGCAACCGCGCACGCTTCTGCCAGGCGAGGCCATGTACGTACCAGCTGGCTGCGTTCATGCCTATGTCAATGGGCTCGGAATCGAAGTCATGACTGCCAGCGACAATGTTCTGCGCCTGGGGCTGACACCCAAGCACATCGCAGTCGAGCCGGCGCTGTCCATCACCGACCCGGACTCGCAGCCAGTCCTTGGCATCGCCAGCGCCGTGGGTTTTCCAGACGCAGATGCCCCCTTTGAGGTCGTTGCCATCGTGGATTCGTTGGTGGACATTCCTACGGCGGGTGCTGTGGCCCTGGCCTTCGACGGCTGCATCGTCGATGTTGAATCAGGTCTGACGGCACATCAGGGGCAGGCGTTCCTGCTCCACGCGGGCGGCCACCAACTGAAGGTGCAAGGCACTGGTTACTTGGCGTGGCCTCGCGGCTAAGGCTGCATCCAGGTCGGCGTTCCGCTAGATGCATTCACCAGGGCGAAGCCAGCGTCTGCAAACTCGATTGCGGCTGGCTGAACCGCCAACTTCTTGGCGATGGTCGGCCAATCGGACTTGCCCATTGTCACACCGTTGTCGACGCTGACGGGCACGCGATACGCGCCTGCGGCTGCCGAAAAGGTCAGCGATAACGCATTCGCTGACACGGGGTTTAACAGTGCTGCGGTGTTGATCGCGTGGATTGGTCGTGATTGCGTATCTACGACTGTTTGCACTGACGCTTTTCTGGTGCCGATTCGCCATGTGGCCACTTGCACTGTCGAGTCAGCAGCAACCCACGCCAAGGTCGCTGTTGAGCCGGCACTGGCCGCTGATAACGGTGCCAGCGGCGGTAGTTCTGGTAGGCCAGACAGAATTACCCAACGGCTCCACTTGGAACTGCCGTCACGCAAATAGGCCAACGAAACAACGCCGCGATCATCTGTGCACGCCGCCAGCATTCGCTTGCCGTCGACGCGGCTGATCGCCGGATTGCAGCCGCGGGGAGCGCCGAGGACCTCTCGCCAGGTGCCGGTGGCAGCGCCGCGTGTCATTCTGATGTAAGCGGGGTATTCGCCCCGCCAATCATCTCTATTGCCGATGCGCTTGATTCTTGCGGCGACAATGTACGAGCGATCCGATGGTCCATAGAACGCCAATGTTGGTTGGCTGGCTAATTGGCCGCCGACATCGAGCTGCTTGATGATCGAGCTGTCAGGGGACCACCAGACGACTTGCGCAGATCCACTGGCGCTTCGGCTGACTGTCGCGTTCGCACTGCTGGCCACATCCGTGGGCGCAGGCACGCGCGTGTTGCGTAGTTCAGACAAGGCTCGCATGGTGCGCCGCGAAGTCGTTGAAGTGACTCGCCAGTCGTACAGGGACGCACCGATAGGAGGATTGGCTGTCACCCGAATCTGATTGATCATGCGTGAGACCTGGGTGGGGTCCATTCCGCTGCCGCCGATGACGTGGATGCGGGCATCCGAGCCCAAGTGGCCTCGCAATCTGGTCATGGTGTCGGCGGTGAGCGCACGTGCGTCGCCCATCCCGTGCTTGCTGCGGATAAATTGGCTCCAATAGCTCATCGGCAGCCAAACATGTACATATTGCGAGAGCTCGTCCCAGGGGAAGTCCGGCCACATCCTCACCGTGCGGTCCAGGACATGCGGGGGATAGGTGGCAGCACCGATCGCGATTGGCCGTCCTGAACCCATCACCGCTGCTGACAGCTTTGCCATCGTCCGAATCAGCGCGGCGTTGCGTGCGTTCACGTTTTTGTTCGCAGTCGATTCGATGTCGACCGTGATGCCATCGACATCCAACCCCAGCATGGCTTTGAGTTTGCGAAAGTCTCGCCGCTCGTCAACATGACTCGGGAGATACCAGCCGACTACATCCATGCCGCGGCTGTGAGCACGGGCGATGAGCCGCCGTAGGCGCGCCCTCTCGAGTACATCCGCGCCATCCTTGTATTTGACAGTTTGGATGAAGAGAGTTTGCACGCCCGCTGCCGCCATCGCGTCAATCGTCGAGAGCCCCGCACGTCCGCCGCCGTACGCGCGGCTCCAGTCGTAAACATCTGCCCATGTGCCGAGGCCGCTGTAGGGCCGAAGCATCGTCGCTGTTGCGTAGGGGATCGCCGGTCCGCGTTCCTGTCTCGGCACGGCGAACACCCGCCCGGTATCCGGGTCCACTGGTGCCGCATACGCCGCCGCGCTGAGGGCAAGCAAGCATGCCGCAACAACGGAGTTGATGGTCGGCAGCGGGCGCATAACCCCCGCAGAATAGAAGGAGCATCATCCGGCCGCACAGGTCAACGGCAAATGGAGCAGATGAAAGCGGACGCAATCGGCAGCGTGGCGCGAGCATCTGCTGTCACCCGCGCGCCAACCGTGATACGCAAGCGTCAGCTCTTGACCGAAATGCGGATTCCTATGACACTTACCCGAGCACAACCTTCATGCACGACAGCAGCTGGGGAAGGCATCTGTCGAGTCGCATGGAGGTGAAAAATGTCGATGCTGAATGCTGCTTGCGGCCAACGAACCGCCGGGTGGCTGTTTATCTATTCATGCAAGCATGCGTTCGTCCCGCATGTTGAATCCGCAATCGCGGCGTTGACGGGACGCGCGCATCAGTGGCAGTGGTGGCAACAGCCCCTAGTCGACGGCGCAGTGCGCGCAGAACTGCGTTGGCGCGGCGATTTTTCGTGTGCGTCACGGATGGCTTCCACTCTGCGCGCTTTCCCAGGCATCTGCGCGGAGGTAATCGTTGAAGCCGTTCGCGCCGAGCCCGCTCGCCGGTACTTGCTGGCCGCAGACCTCGGTTTGTGGTCATCGCCGATGGATCCGACCGGCGAGACTTTGATTGCGGAAGCCCAACTGCGTAAAGCGATTGAATCCGACGATCCGGCGGCTGCTGTAGACATACTGCTAGGACGTCGATGGGAGGAAGTGCTGGAGCCTCTGCGGGCTGCGCCGCACATGAAGTCAGCGGCGTTGTTGCGGGTGGTCTGAGGATTGATCAAAGCGGGATGTTGCCGTGCAAACCACGCACTCCCGGTGTGACCTTCATGATCTCCGCAACGCGTCGGCGAGTGTGCATTGGCTCGACAATCTCGTGGACGACGCCGATGTCGACCGCGCGTTGAACCCCGCCGGTGATGACATCATGCTCGGCTGCCAATTCCAACTCCAACTGCTCTCTGGAGTCAGGCGGCACCTCGGCCAGCTTGCGTCGGTGCAGAATCCTGATCGCTGCAACCGAACCCATCACTGCAACTTGGGCGTCTGGCCAGGCAAGTACGCGTGTTGCGCCCAGGGATGCGGAGTTCATCGCGACGTAAGCACCGCCGTAAGCCTTGCGGGTGATGACAGTCACACGGGGGACGACACATTCGGCGAACGCATGCAGCAACTTGGCCCCACGGCGAACGACGCCATCCCATTCTTGGCCGACGCCCGGCAGATAACCAGGGACATCGACTAACACCAACAGCGGCACCGCGAATGCATCGCACATACGCACGAAGCGAGCGGCTTTCTCTGCTGAGGCAGAATCCAAGCAACCGCCAAGGCGCAGCGGATTGTTGGCGATAACTCCAACTGTGCGACCGCCGAGACGACCCAAGGCGGTGACGATGTTCGGTGCCCAGCGGCCATGCAACTCGCACATGCTGCCTTCGTCGAAAACGTGCTCAACAAGCGGGTGCACGTCGTATGCGCGCTTGGCGACATCGGGCAGGTAGGCGCCGAGGTCGCTGTCGGTGATGGCTTCCATGTCCATCGACCCTTGGCGACCAAGCAGGGTGGCAACGGTGCGCGCTTGCTCCAACGCGTCCGCTTCGGATTCGCCGACAAGGTGCACGACGCCTGAGCGCCGTGCATGCGGCTCCACCCCGCCGAGGCGCTCCATGTCCACGTCTTCACCGGTGACTGAGCGAACCACCTCCGGGCCCGTGACAAAGATTTTTCCTTCTGGCGCCATGATGACGACATCGGTGAGAGCAGGTCCGTAGGCGGCTCCGCCGGCTGCAGGACCCAAGACAACTGAGATTTGCGGGACGCGACCTGATGCGCGGGTCATCGCCGCGAACACGCGGCCCACGCCGTCAAGTGATTGGACGCCTTCACGAAGTCGGGCACCGCCGGAGTGCCACAAGCCGATGATCGGGCA
>JBEHCB010000051.1:0-6141 GCA_041192885.1 Actinomycetota bacterium | reverse complement strand
GATTGGAGCGAACGCGGTGGTTCTGCTCGACGTACCGCCGGACTCGACCGCCGCGGGTGTTCCTGCTCGAGTGTTGCCAAACGCAACTGGCGACGTCGGCGGAACTGATTCGCTACCGAATTAAGGCCCAATCCACACGCCGTGCATCTCAATCCACATCGCTGGCGCTATCGCTGGACGTGATTCATGCGGATGATGTGGATGTGCTGATCAGAGTCCCGCTTTGCGACATATAAAGCGCGGTCGGCTCGCTCGGTGACGAATTCGGTTGAGGCATTCGCGCAACCAGGTTTCAGGAACACACCGCCGACGCTTGCCGTCGTCGAGACGGAAGCGCGACCGATGTGGATCGGTTCAGCCAGCGCTCCGGTCAAGCGTCCTGCCATGGCGTGGATGTCGAGGATGTCCGCTAAACCCGGCACGATGACGAGGAATTCGTCCCCACCGATGCGCGCCAGTAGATCTTGGGTTCGCACGACCGTGGACCAGCGTCGTGCGACAGCGCGGAGCACTTCGTCGCCGGCCGCATGCCCGAACTGGTCGTTGACCTCTTTGAATTCATCCAAATCGCAGACCAGCACAGCCAGGCTTGCCTTGCCGTTTCTCACTGCACGCACATGCGTATCCAAAACTTGCCATGCCAGTCGCCGATTGGCCAGTTCTGTCACGGGATCGCGAGTTGCTTGAGTTCGCAAGTCGTGTTCTCTCGCGGTGGCAATGGTGATGTCTCGCAGCAGCACCATAACTTCGCCATCTTCGAGTCTGTGCACTTCAAGGTTCAGCCACCTAGTGGCATCACCTTCGCCAATGTGCACTTGCCGTGTGAAGTGCGAGGCTCGGCGCTGCCACACCTGTGTGAGGGCGTCGCGCAATGCCGGTATCACATCGGCGTGACCGATGATCCCGTCTGTTCGCACATTCCCGCCTAGTTCGGCAGTCAGCAAGGGGTCGGGTTCCTGCTGCCGCTGGTACCACTTGTTGCTCAGGTAAACAAACGTGCCATTCACATCGATGATGGCTACCTGCGCGTCCAAGGCGTCGAGCGCGGCCTCCATCAGCTGTCGTTGGCGCGCGGGGCTGAGCAAAGCCGATGATGCCCACATGCGTTCAAAGTAGAGCGAATAGAAACCGCCGTCTGCGGATATCGCTGCACTAGCCGCAATAGACCAGTGCAGCGGGACTATGCGGAGGAGTCTGCAGCGCTGAGACTGCGCATCAACTGTCGGACCGATTCCAAAAGCGCAGGGCCATGTGCACCGGCATGGCCGTCTGCGACATGTGAATCAATCGCGCATTCAGGTTCATCATGGGTGCAGCCGCGTGGACAGCGTGCTGCGCCGTCGGCGAGGACTTCAAAGGAATCGATAACCTGCGCGGGCGTGATGTGAGCCAGGCCGAAAGAGCGAATTCCTGGAGTGTCGATAAGCCAACCATCGTCAAAGCGAATCGCCTCAGCGTTGGTTGAAGTATGGCGGCCGCGACCGGTGACCAGGTTGACCTCGCCGACTCGACGATCGCTGGTCGGCACGAGCGCGTTGATCAATGTTGATTTGCCTACCCCGGAATGCCCGACCAAGACTGCCGTGTGCCCGCGCAGTCGTTGCCGCAATTCAGCGACATCCTCGCCCTTCGCAGTGACCCAGATCTCCAAACCCAGCGGGTCGTATGCCGCGTGCAGATCGTCCGCAGATGCCAGGTCGGATTTTGTCGCGACAAGCACGGGCGTCATGTCGGCGGTGTATGCGGCGATGAGGAATCGGTTGATCAAGCCGGGTCGCGGGGACGGATTGGCGAGCGCCGTGACAATCACGAGCGTGTCTGCATTTGCAACGATCACGCGCTCCGTGGCGTCGTCGTCGTCAGCAGTTCGGTGCAGCACGGTCGTTCGTTCGTCGCGCCGCACAATTCGAGCCAGCGAGCCGTCTTCGCCCGAGACGTCTCCAACAACGTGGACGCAATCGCCAACGACGATCCCTTTGCGACCGAGTTCGCGCGCTTTGATCGCATAGAACTCCGCACCCGAATCCTCCAAGGCGCATGTGAATCGTCCGCGATCAACGGTGACTACCCGAGCGGCAATCGAATCAGCGTGTGCTGGTCGAGACTTCGAGCGCGGCCGGGAGCCTGTTCGCGAAGGTCGGATGCGGACATCGTCTTCGTCCAACTGGCGTCTATTGGTCATGGTTGGACCAACCCCGACCACAAGCTCGTGAAGTCAGGCAGGGTCTTCGCAGTGGTGCCGATGTTCTCGACTGAAACACCGCGACGGCGCAGACCGATGATCGCGCCGGCTGTTGCGAGCCGATGATCATCAAAACTGGGCAGGGTCACAGCCGTCTGGTCAGCCAGCGCTTCAGCCGTCAATCCCGTGATCACTAAGTCATCGCTGTCGCCAATGCACCTGCCGCTGATTAGCGCTGCGATTGCCTCGAGCGCGGCAATCCGATCGGTTTCGTGCCCGCGAATGTGGCCGATATTGCGCAGACGGGATTCACCCTCCGCGAACAGGCACATCGCAGCGACAGTCGGGGTGAGTTCGCCGAGATCCCCCATGTCCACATCAATTGCTTTCAAGCGCGCCGGCCCGCTGACAGTCAGTGTCCCGGTATTCGCTGTTGTTGGCTGCCACGCCACATCGCATCCCATAGCGCTGAGAAGCGGGCGGATGTGGTCACCAGGTTGCGTGGAGGTCTGGGGCCATTCATTGACGCTCACTTTGCCGCCGGTGACTGCGGCTGCGGCAAGGAACGGAAGCGCATTGGACAAGTCAGGTTCAATGTGTCGGTCAAAGGCGCGCAACAACTGCGGTTCGATCTGCCAGGTCGTCTGGCCAGTGGCGTCGCGGACGGTCGATACATGCACTCCGTGATCGGCAAGCATGGCCATTGTCATCTCAATGTGCGGGGCAGATGGCACCCGCTCGCCGGTGGCCGTCACGACGATGCCGTCGCCGTAAGTCGCGCCGGCTAGCAGCAATGCGCTGATGAATTGGCTGGATGCGGACGAATCAATCTGAACAGTTCCGCCGCGGATGCTGCCGGTCGCTTCGACGGTCATCGGCAATCCACCATCGGCGGAATCGATAGTCAACCCGAGCTCGCCTAAAGCTGCGATCAACTCCCGCATCGGGCGACTACGGGCTGCGGCATCGCCGTCGAACGAGATGCGACCAACTGCTAAGCCTGCGATGGCCGGCACGAAGCGCATCACCGTTCCCGCCAGACCGCAGTCGATGTCAATGCTCGCCGGAGATGCTCCTGCACCACCGGTATTGAGTTGCCGGACCGCCCCAACCGTCATCGGCGTGACGTCGACTGTGCTGCCCGAGACCTTCACCTGCGCGCCAAGGGCACGCAATGCGGAAATCATCAGTTCAGTGTCTCGCGCGAGCAACGCGCCAGTGACTCGGCTGGGCCCGTCGCTGATAGCCGCCAACAGCAGTGCTCGGTTAGTCATGCTTTTTGATCCGGGCACGGCTACGCATCCAGAAACTGGGGACATTGCATACGGCGCGGGCCAGGCTGCAGGGTCGGCTGCAGGGGCCTGGGCAGGAGAATCTGATTCGCGCATCGCCGCAAGCGTAACCTCGCCGTCGGCTGAGGCGGCGGCATCGCCTTCGGCAGCGCTTGCGTCCCGACTCTGGAGTTAGCGTTCAGCTTCGGCCGCGAATCTGTCCGCAGCCAATCCAATCGGCTTTCTGCTGATTGGTGGTCGAGGTGGCAGGCTGAGACCATGTGCGGTCGCTATGCGGCGGGCAAAGAGCGCGATGCTCTTGCTTTGGAATTCGAGGTCGATGCGGCGACCAATCGGATGCTGCCGCCACGGTGGAATATCGCGCCGACTGCGCCTATCTACATCGTCAAAGACGAGCAATCCGCTTTGCAGCGGATCCGGCATCTTGATGTCGCGATGTGGGGTTTGGTGCCGCGATGGGCGGCGGATATGTCCATCGGCGCGAAGATGGCCAATGCCAGATGCGAGACGGTCGCCACGAAGCCGTCATTCCGTGCAGCGTTCGCCCGCCAGCGTTGTTTGATCCCGGTGGATGGCTGGTACGAGTGGGCTGCCGCTGACATGTCGGTTCCCGCTCGGATTCGGCCGCCCAAGCAGCCGTATTACTTCCGAGCCGGAACCGACCGAAGCGTCAGCGCCGCGCTGGCGGGGATCTATGAATGGTGGCGGGATCCCAGTCAGCCTGATGCACCGCCATTGCTCAGCGCAGCAATCATCACCACCGACGCATACGGGCATCTAGCCGATGTCCACAGCCGGACCCCGGTCATTGTCGGGCGCGATCAGTGGGATGCCTGGCTGGACCCCGATCCCGCCGCACCGGCGCCGGCAGTGTTGGAGTCGGTGCTCAACTGTTTGCAGTCCATCCCTGTGGTCATCCACCCGGTCAGCACCCGGGTGAATTCGGCGCGAAGTGACGATGAAGGGATGATCGAACCGGTGGTTGTGACTCCGGCGTCGCCCGCCGCTGCTGACCCCTCGGGAATGGCAGTTTCACCGGGCCCGGGCGAGCCCGATCCAGATCAACTGTTGCTCTTTTAGCGTCCACTGGCGCGAAAGCTGTGGCGGTCCCTGCCGAAGATCCGCGAAAAGCGGCCAAATCGGGGAATAGATCGGGGCTGCACAGTGTTAAGACAGCCGATGGCAACAAACAACCCCTCCAGCAACCGCACCGAAAGTCACCCCAAGCACCCCTCGAGCGACGGCCCGAGGAGGGCCCGAATCCGCGACTCACGACAGGCACCTGCGACCCCTGCCCGGGAACCGATGTCAGAGGGTCGCGACACAATTCCATCCCTGACGGACACCGCCTTCGGGGACGCCGCAGGTACATTCGCTGACACCAGATGTGTTGCGCGGTCACCTAGGCCGGTTCGTCCGTCGCGAGCCACATCCGCACCACCAGCACCACGAGCACCATCCGCCCGAAACCTTCGTTCTGCCCGATCATCAAAGGAGCATGCCGTTCTGACTGAAGCGTCGACATCTGCAACAAATCTTGTCCCTGCGCCCGCCACGGGTTCATCGGCCGCACGCACTGAGACGATGCCGGAGCGGATTGACCGCTTCAGCAATGATGTCGTGCCGTTGATGGGCAAACTCTTCGGCTATGCGCGTAACAAGACCAGGGACCACGCATTAGCGGAGGATCTGGTCCAGCAGACGTACGAGCGGGCATGGCGGCACTTCGATCGTTTCGAGCCGGGAAGCAATATGTCAGCGTGGTTGTTCACGATTCTCAACCATGTGATCGCGAATCACTACCGTGCTGCTGCCAGCCGTCCGCAGACGACCGTTGTCGATGATCTTGAGGTTTGGCACGATGTTCAAGCCAAGGCTGGTGCTTCCGCCGCCTTTTCAGCAGCTGAGACGCGCGCCCTGGAGCTGATGCCCGACCAGGCAGTGGTTGCTGCGCTTGAGGAACTGCCGGATCAGTTCCGAGTGCCTGTCTATTTGGCCGATGTCGAGGGCTTCTCATACAAGGAGATTGCTGAGATGCTTGAGATTCCGATCGGCACTGTCATGTCCCGATTGCACCGCGGACGCGCACGGTTGCGGGATCTGTTGCTTGATGTTGCGATCGAGCGCGGTTACTACCGCCCTGATACGCAGGAGGCGGGAGCGTGACCTCGATGGACCGCGGTGCTGATACCTGCACGACGCTGAAAGGCGCGCTGCATGCATTCGTCGACGGCGAACTTGACTCGCTTGGAACGGTCACGGCGGAACAACTCGCCGGCCACCTTGGCGACTGTCTCAGCTGCACTACATATCTGGCGCATCTGCGGATACTCAAAGAGAAGGTCCGCTGCTCGTGTGGATGTGCTGCACCGGCAGCGCTGCACGAGCGCGTCGTCGCCCGGTTGACCCAGCTCTATTCGGATGGCACCTCGACGTTCTACAGCGACGAGATTCGCGTCCAGGGCAGTTGAACTGCCTGCTCACGGGCTGGCAGCGACCGCGGTCTAGGCTTCAGGGCTAACGACCGTGACTGGGCTCGGGCCCGTGCCGGTCGGGTAACGACCCGCACTATTGGCCAGGAGGCACCTGATGAGCAAGCGCGCGCGCAAGAAGAAGGCTCGCAAGAAGAGCGGCGCCAACCACGGCAAGCGCCCCAACAGCTGACCT
>JBEHCB010000050.1:0-5347 GCA_041192885.1 Actinomycetota bacterium | reverse complement strand
GCCACCGCCTCAATGTTGAGGTTGTAACCGGAAAGAGATGTGCGAGGTGCGCTCGCGGGGTAATCGGACTGGTCGTCCACGGCGATCACCTGCCGGCCGGCGCCGATGGCGAAGAGCATCTCTGTGGCGGTGGGAGACAAAGAGATGATGCGCGTCAGCTTGGCTGCGATCGGAACGCCATTGTCCGAGCTAACCCTCGATGCTGCGGGCGGCTTGGCAGCGGGCGCTGATGTTGCTTGCGCAGCCCCTGCCGAGCAGACGGCAGCGATGAGACCGGCGGCGGCTATGCCAGTGACAATTGTTCGAAAGCGCGAAATGGTCATGGTTCTCCCTCACGAATGATGAGGGAGGAAGTGGATTCATCGACCGGCGCAACTTCGCCGAGCAACGAACCGGCCTTCCTCCGAGGCGGTTTCGTCGTCGATGCCGCAGGCGACCTGGCTTGCTCAGAAAGTCGTTCACCCTCTGAGACCACAGTTGCGGGACAGCGCCGGACTCTCACCGGACTTCGCTGCGTCACCGACCCCGGTTCAGTTCGAAAAACCAAACCGAGTCGGGCGCGACACTATCAGCGCACCGTGCGCGGTCAAGAAGAATCGCGCGAGCAACTAGAGCTCGCAATTAGAGCTCGCACTCAGACCTCGCCGGAGACCTCATACGCGGAGATGGCGTCGATGCGCCGCTGGTGCCTGATGGCGTCTTGCGCCACCGCGAACGCGGCATTCAGGAATGCATCGACGATCTGCAAGGCCTTGGCCGTGTCGTGCATCCGCGCGCCGATGCCGATGAGGTTGGCGTTGTTGTGGTTGCGCGCCAGTTTCGCGGTCTCAACGCTCCAGGCCAGCGCCGCGCGAGCGCCCGCCACCTTGTTTGCAGCAATCTGCTCGCCGTTGCCGCTGCCGCCGATGACGACCCCCAGTGACTGGATGCCGCGTGCTTGATCCGCCACAACGCCTTCGGCTGCGCGGATGCAGAACTCGGGGTAATCGTCGTCTGCGTCGTATTCCAGGGCGCCGTGGTCGATCGGCTCGTGGCCCGCTTCTTTGAGCCATGTCTTGAGGACTTCTTTGAATTCGAACCCTGCGTGGTCGCAGCCGAGGTGTACGCGCATGGTTGTCATCTTGCCACCGGCGAACGCTCTATGAGGCGGGTTAGCACTCACAACACCCCGTGATGCCCTCTGCCGCGGATATCGCCTCGCGGCTGGCAGGATTGCCGGGTGCATCTGAAGTCGCTCACGCTGAAGGGTTTCAAATCCTTCGCCTCGAGCACGACGTTCGAATTCGAACCTGGTGTCACCTGTGTGGTCGGCCCGAACGGCTCCGGCAAGTCAAATGTCGTCGACGCCATGTCTTGGGTCATGGGCGAGCAAGGGGCGAAAGCCCTGCGCAGCGGCTCAATGCAAGACGTCATCTTCTCCGGTAGTTCCAGCAGGCCGGCGCTGGGTCGAGCCGAAGTTGTCTTGACCATCGACAACTCAGACGGCGCTCTGCCCATCGAGTTCACTGAAGTGACCATCTCCCGCACGCTGTTCCGCAACGGCACCAGCGAGTACGCCATCAACGGCGAGCAGTGCCGCTTGCTCGACGTCCAAGAACTTCTCTCCGACTCCGGCGTCGGCCGGCAAATGCATGTGATTGTTGGGCAAAACCAGTTGGGCAGCATCCTGCGGAGCACCGCCGAGGAGCGCCGCGGTTTCGTCGAGGAAGCGGCAGGCGTGCTGAAGTACCGCAAGCGCAAGGAAAAGGCGCTGCGCAAACTCGAGGCGATGGAAGGCAACCTCCAACGCCTCAGCGACCTCACCACGGAAATCCGCAGGCAACTTAAACCGCTCGGTCGGCAAGCTGAAGCCGCTCGTCGTGCATCGATCATCCAAGCCGACGCCCGAGACGCCCGGCTTCGATTGCTGGCCGACGATCTGGTGCAGATGCGCGAGGTCATGCAACGGGAGATTGCCGACGAGACTGCATTGCGCGAGCGTCGCGATGAGGTGGATGGCGCTCTCAGCGAAGCGCGAGCGTTGGAGCAGGCGTTGGAGCAGGCGCAAAGCGAGCACGCGCCGTTCGCCGCGGCGATCGACGAGAACTGGATGGCGCTGGCGAACTTGCGCGAGCGCACCGCCGGGCTCATGGCTTTGGCTCGCGAACGACTGCGCCTGCTGAACGACGAGGACGCCGGTGAGGACACAGCTTTCCGCAACCCCGCTGAACTTGATGATCAAGCTCGGGAGCACCGCGCCACCGAGAACGAGCTCACCAATGTGCTGGAAGGCGAGCGCCTCGCGCTGACGCAAGCGACGGCAGTTCGCATCGAGTGTGAGCAGGCGCTGGCGCAATTCGACCAAGCGATCGACCAGGCGCAGCGCGCCAATGCGCGGCGCAAGGAAGAGATCGCCCGCCTCGAGCAGGTGCTGGCATCGGCGATGTCCCGAGTGGATACCCGACAAGCAGAACTTGAGCGCTTGGTCGAGCAGCGAGAGCAAGCGCTCGGCCGTGCCAAAGATGCGCAAGGCGCATTCGTTGCTCTTGAAGCGGATTCATTGGGCCAAGACCGCAGTGAGATGGCACTCGACGCCGAGCACTCGGCAGCGGTCGATGCTCGCGACTCCGCTCAACAAGTCGTCGATGCGTTGATGGCGCGTCACAGTGACACCCAGCGTTCGTTGTCCGCGGCGCAAGCGCGCGTTGAAGCCCTGGCTGCGGCGCTGGCCGACCAAGACGGGGCTGCGGCGCTGATGGCCGAGGAGCACTTGGTGCGACTGCTCGGGCCGTTGGCCTCGCATGTGCGCATCGAGCGCGGATACGAGGATGCGATTGCCGCAGCTCTCGGACATGTCGCCGATGCGATCGCTGTCGGGGATGCGGACACTGCTGCCGCAGCCATCAGTCGCTTGCGCAATAGCCAGTCGGGCCGGGCATCGATGCTCATCACCGATGTGCCGCCGGCCCCGCGCACTCCGGCACCAGCCGGCGCTATTGCCGCGGTCGATGTGGTGCAGTGCAGTGCCGAGGTGTCTGCAGCGGTCTCTCACCTGTTGGGCAAAGTCGCGGTCGTCGAGTCGCTCGACGATGCGCGAGCGTTGATTCGCAGTCATGGCGACTGGACGGCCGTCACTCGGCACGGCGATTCAATCAGTCGGCTCATCGCTCGCGGAGGCACCGGCGGCAGTTCGCGAGTGCAATTGCAGAGCGCTCACGACGAAGCCGTCGATTCAGTCGCAACGCTCACCGCTGATGCCCAGCGATGCGCATTCGAACTGGAATCCGCACGCGACCGAGTCGCCACGGCGCAAGCCGAGGTAGACCGCACGCTGACGATGTTGAACGATTCCGATGCGCGAATCGCGGCTCTGGCCGATCAACTCGGTCAGTACTCATCGGTGATGCGCAACTCTCAGGCCGAAGCCGAGCGCCTTCAACAGACGATCGCCGATGTCACTGCTGCCCGGGCAGTCGATCAAGACGCGGTGGCTGCCAGTCGCCAACGCCTTGATGATGCGCTTGCTCAGGGCGAACTGCACATCCCTGATGACGCCGACCGGCAAGCGCTGTCGGCGTCGCTGGCTGATGCTGCTTCGGCTGAAGTGGATGCCCGACTCGCTGTTCGCACGACCGAAGAGCGGGTCCGCGCTGCCCGCACGCAGGCGGAAGCCGCCGAGCGTGCGGCTCGGGAAGCGCGCGCCGCCATCGAGCGAGCGCTGCGTCGACAAGAGCAGCGAGAGCGCGAAGCGCGCGCGGCAGCTGCAGTGCTCACCGGCGGGGAATTGCTGGCAACGACGCTTGCATCGGTCTTGCACTCGGTCGAAGCCAAGCGAGAGCAAGCAGCGACAGACGCCCGTGAACGCGCCGAGCATTTCACTCAGATTCGAACCCGCATCCGCGAGCTCACCGTCGTCCACGAGCAACTTGCGGACAGCGCTCACAAAGATGATTTGGCGCGTGCGGAACAGCGCCTGCGGATCGAGGCGCTGGAAGAGAAAGTGTTGGCGGATTTCGGTGTCGATGCCGAGTCCCTCATCAGCGAATACGGGCCCGATGTTCTCGTCTCGCCGAGTGTGGTGAGTCCAGCCGATGACGAGGATGAGGCGCCGGTCGCGGAGCCTTATGCGTATGTCCGCAAGGAACAAGAGAAGCGACTGGCGGAAGCCGAGCGCGGGCTGGCACTGCTGGGTCGGGTGAACCCGCTGGCCCTGGAGGAGTACGCGGCGATGGAGGAGCGACACAAGTTCCTCACCGAGCAACTCGAAGACCTGAAGAAGGGTCGCGCGGACTTGCTCACCATCGTCAAGGAGGTGGACGAGCGCATCCGCGATGTGTTCGCATCGGCGTTTGCTGACGCATCGGGCCACTTCAGTGACACTTTCGCGCGCTTGTTCCCCGGTGGTGAGGCGCGGATGTACCTCACCGAGCCAGATGACTTGTTGAACACCGGCATCGAGATCGAAGCGCGCCCGCCGGGCAAGAAGGCACGCAACTTGCTCGCGCTGTCCGGTGGTGAGAGCTCCTTGACGGCGATGGCGTTCCTCGTTGCCTTGTTCAAGGCCCGCCCGAGCCCGTTCTATGTGCTCGACGAGGTCGAGTCGGCGTTGGACGACACGAACCTCGGCCGGTTGATCGATGTGTTGGCGGATCTGCGCGCCAACAGCCAGCTGATCATCATCACGCACCACAAACGCACCATGGAAATCGCCGATGCGTTGTACGGAGTCTCGATGCGCGGCGACGGTTTGAGCCAGGTCATCGGCCAGCGCCTCGCCGACATCGTCGACGACCTCGAACCAGCATCCGTTTAGGCGGCGGCAAGCAATGAAGTGGTTCAAACGCGATAACGATGAACAACCGTCTGACGGCGCCGTTGCCGAATCATCGTCGCTGGACTCCGCAGATGAGTTCGCAGTTGAGGACGCGATGGCGCCGGCCGACGCACGCGGGGTCACCGAGCCCGCGTCAACAGCTGATGAGGCGCTGGCGACTGTCGCCGACGCCGTCGAGGCGCCTGCTGGCCGGATGCGAGGGCGCTTGTTCGCCAGGCTCCGCGGCAACAAAGGCGGCCTAGGTTCGGCGCTGGCATCGGTCTTCGCCGGCAAACCCGATGCGGTTGTCTGGGAGGCACTCGAAGAGTCGCTGTTGATGGCCGATGTCGGTGTCGACGCGACTACCGAGTTGATCAAGACTCTTCAGCGTCGCCTCGGCAGCAGCAGCACTGCGGGTGATGCGCGGCAGGTTGTCCGCGAGGAGTTGCTCGCAGCCTTGGGCGATCAGTCACATGAGCGGACCTTGGGCCTGGCCGCTCCCGGGGAGTCGCCAGCTCCGCAGGTCGTGATGGTCGTGGGCGTCAACGGAACCGG
>JBEHCB010000049.1:0-3103 GCA_041192885.1 Actinomycetota bacterium | reverse complement strand
GACATGCACAGCCAACATCGCGTGGTTGGTGACGATGATGTCTGCACTGCGGCTCTTCTCCCTGGCCCGCTCAACGAAACAGTCGGCGCCGAACGCACATTGGGTCGGGCCCACGCACTCGCGGCGTTGCACCGAGACACTGCGCCACAACTGCCCTGGCAACTCCTCGCGATAGTCGTCGCGGTCGCCAGTCTGTGTTGAGTCCGCCCATGCACGCAGAGCCTTGGCTTGCTTGCCCACTTTGGTCGATGGCTCGGCGAAGAGGTCCATATCCGAGTCGTCCTCGGGAACATCCCGATTCAACTTGTCCAAACAAACATAGTTGTGGCGACCCTTGAGCACTGCGAATGTCGGCCGCCGCGGCAAAAGCGGCTGTAATGCATCGACCAACCGCGGCAGATCTCGATCCACCAATTGGCGCTGCAAAGCCAGTGTTGCGGTGGCGACGATGACCGGCGAGTTGCCTTCCCCAGCCGCATGCACAATCGCCGGCACCAGGTACGCCAGCGATTTGCCTGTGCCGGTGCCCGCCTGCACAAGCAGTGGGGTCGAATCAGCCAAGGTTTCAGCAACTGCATCGGCCATCTGCTGTTGCCCGGGCCGGTGTTCGCCGCCGAGTGCCTCCACCGCGGCTGCCAAAGCGTGCCGCACATCGGTTGTATCGGCGGCTGAATTCGCGGTCACAGGGTCATGCTGTCAGACAGGTCGGTCACGCCGTGGCTACGCAAGTCCACATTGGGGGCGCAGGTGCGTTCCCGGGTTCAGATGCCGAATTCGGCAGCTTCGACCATGACTTCGCGAATCGACGATGCCAAGTCGGCAGGCACATGCGCCACCACATGGGTTCCTGCTTCCACATGCTCATGGCTGACGACCTCACCATGCCGGAAGACAGACGACACCAATGCCCCGAATGCGTAAGGGATGATGGCGTCGACGAACACATGCGGCCGCGGCAATTGGGCGTCAATTCGAGACAGCAATTCATCGATGCCCTCGCCGGTGTGGCTGGACACCACCATCGCATCTGGATCCACCCGCTTCAGCCTTGACAACACGAATGGGTCGGCGATGTCAGCCTTGTTCAAGACGATCAATTCGGGCGGGCGTTCGTCGCTGATGCCCTCCAGCACCTCTCGGACTGCCTGGATTTGCAACTCCGGTTCCGGATCGCTGGCATCAACGACATGCAAGATCAAGTCGGCGGCCGCTACTTCCTCAAGGGTCGAGCGAAACGCCTCGATCAGCTGGTGCGGAAGGTGCCGTACGAATCCGACTGTGTCGGTGACAGTGAACTCGCGGCCCATCGGGGTCACCGCCCGCCGAGTGGTCGGGTCCAAGGTGGCAAAAAGCGCGTTCTCGACCAAGACCCCGGCACCGGTCAACCGGTTCAGCAGGGAGGACTTGCCGGCGTTGGTGTAGCCAGCGATAGCCACTTGCGCCAAGGCTCCTTCCACCCGCCGCTGCCGCTTGGTCTTGCGAACCCGCTCCATCGTGCGTAATTCGCGACGCAATCGGGCAACCTGGTCGTTGATGCGACGGCGGTCGGTCTCAATCTTCGTTTCACCCGGACCTCGGGTGCCGATTCCGCCTGCCTGGCGGCTCATCGCTTCACCCCAACCACGCAATCTCGGCAGCATGTACTGCATCTGCGCCAACTGCACTTGCGCCTTGCCCTCCCGGCTGCGCGCGTGTTGGGCGAAGATGTCCAAGATCAACCAGGTGCGGTCGACAACTTTGATCTTCGTCAACTTCTCAAGTTGCTGCAGTTGACCCGGCGAGAGTTCGCCATCGCAGACAATCGTGTCGGCTCCCAACATGGCCGCGATGTCGCGCACTTCTTTGACCTTGCCCGAGCCGATGAATGTCGCAGGGTCCGGCTTCTCTCGTCGTTGCACCAAACCATCCAGCACCACCGAACCGGCAGTTTGAGCCAAGCGCGCGAGTTCCTCCATTGAGCGCTGGACGTCATGCGAACTGCCCGAGGTCCACACCCCAACCAGCACCACTTTTTCGAGGCGGACCTGCCGATACTCAACTTCGGTGATGTCTTCGAGCTCGGTGCGCAGATTTGCCACGCGGCGAAGCGCTGCGCGCTCCTCAAGTTCAAGTTCGCCGACAGTCGGATCGTCGAGGTCGCTCACCCAAGATGAGTCGCTCACTCACACCGCCTCATGCACTCACTGCAGCGATGACGTCAACATCGAATTCGCCTGTGGCGATCAGCACCGCCGGCCCAGACAGGTGCAAGTGCATCTGCTCATCGCACGCCACGGTCAGGGTGCCGCCAGGAACATCGACGTGCATCGACCACGGCGTCGCCAAACCGGCGTGCCTTGCTGCTGCGAAGGCAGCAGCACAGGCGCCAGAGCCGCAGGACAGAGTTTCGCCCACCCCGCGCTCCCATACTCGCATCGCGATGTGGGTGTCAGCGAGTGGTTTGACGAATTCCACATTGGCATCCTCGGGGAACACCTGCGGATCCACCTGCGGCTTAGTCAAAAGCGGTCCAGCAGCGGACAGGTCGTCCACCAGTGCGACGCAGTGCGGGTTCGGCATCGCAATGCCTAAGGCTGCGTGCGTAAGGCTTCCTCCCGAATCCAGAGTGACCTCGACCTGGCTGTCGGCAGAAGTCAACTGCGCTGAGCCCATGTCCACGGTGACCGCACCGTCATCGCTGATGGTCACGCTGACCACGCCGCCACGGGTACCGATGTGGTGAGTGCCCGCGGGCAGAAGTCCGCGGCTGTGCAGATATGTGCAGAACACGCGCAATCCGTTGCCGCAGGTTTCAGCCAACGATCCGTCACCATTGCGGTAATCCATGAAGTAACGGTCGTCGACCTTGATGACGCGCAACAGCCCATCAGCGCCGATACCGAATCGACGATCGCACAATGCGGCCACCTGCGAGGGGCTGAAGTCCCATTGCCCATCCAGCGCATCGATGATGACGAAATCGTTGCCAGTACCGTGACCTTTGACGAACGGCACACGGGTGCCGCCATCGGCAGTCTGCCGCCGCGGTTCCGTATCGGAAAAGTTGGGTGCCATCGCCGCCAACTCTAGGCGCTCGACGCCGAGGCGCCGGCTTCCCCGATGA
>JBEHCB010000048.1:0-4641 GCA_041192885.1 Actinomycetota bacterium | reverse complement strand
TGCGGTGGGATCGGCAGATTTCGCACCGGGCCATGCTGTGTTCAGGCGATCGGCCAACGCTGTGGCTCTACGCAGCGGAGGTGCCTGCTCTCCTTCGGGACGGTCCGCGAGTCCCTGCAATAGCAAGGGTCGCAGGTCGGTGTTTCCATCGAAGTGGATGCCGAACATCTCAGCTGTCTCGCGTTCATGCCAACCCGCATTGGCAAATACTGCGCTCAGCGATGGCAGCGACGGTCGCGCAGTTGCGTCGTGCTTCACGGTTTGATCAGGCGAACCGTCGGCTGCAGCACTGGCGTGCGCTGTGACATCCGCGGCCAGCATCACGAACCTTCGTGCATCATCACTGAGCAGCGCCACAACCCGCAAAGAGTCGGTGTAGTCAGCAGCAGTCAGGAACTCCAGGCAGGTGAACCCGCGGTCGACAGCAATCTCAACCGACTTCTGCCAACCGTTGGCCCCAACGACAACACACAGCGGATCGCTGGCTGCCTCCGCATGGGCGCTGGGAACAGCATCCTGAATCGACGAGAGCAGCCGCTGCAACTCATCTGGCAGTGAAGCCACATCAGCTGGCTGCGCCGGTGTCACGCCACACCTGCTGCGCTCGCCGTTTGCGCTGAATCTGGCCGAGCTGACAGCAAGTCCTGCAAATGTTGCAACCCATCGATCAGTGCCTGCGGGGTTGGCGGGCAGCCCGGGATTGTCAGGTCGACTGGCACCGGTGACACATTCACCACCGAATAAGAATCCCAATAAGGGCCACCGGAGATACTGCACGCACCAAATGACACCACGGCACGCCGATTGCCGAGTGCCGCGTACGCGGCTTTGATGGTCGCGGTCAAGGCGTGAGTCATCGTGCCGGCGAGTACAAGTACATCGACGGACTCGACGCTGTTGCCATCAGAGCTACCTTCAGTGCCGGCAACGGATGTTGCTGAGTTCCCGCCGGAGATTTGTGCCCACGCGTGCTCAAACTGGCTGGAGACGACTGCGGCCTGATATTCCAGAGCGCAGCATGCAAGACCCAACGGCACGATGTGCAGCCGCAATGCGATCATGAGCGCGCCCCTCCTGCGCCATCGGCGCACTCGCGTACCGTAGCCATTGTGAGCATTGATGCGTCGCAACGTCGGCTCGGCACCGTTTACGCGATCAGTGCTTACGCAATGTGGGGTTTGTTCCCGCTTTACTGGCCCTTGTTGAAGCCCGCTGGCGCATGGGAGATCTTGGCGAACCGGGTGTGGTGGTCATTTGCATTCCTCGCCATCGTCGCTACTTTCCGCCGGGGTTGGACTGATGTCGTCGCCATCGCGAAGGACCGCCGCACCGCAGTCACGCTCGCCGCGGCTGCGGCCTTCGTCACCATCAATTGGGGTTTGTACATCTGGGCGGTCAACAGCCATCATGTGGTGGAAACCGCCCTGGGTTATTTCATCAATCCGTTGATCTCCGTCGCACTCGGGATGCTGGTGCTGAAAGAGCGGCTGCGCCCTCTGCAGTGGGTTGCCATATCGATCGCTGCAACCGCAGTCGCGGTGCTCACCATCGACTATGGGCGCTTGCCATGGATCGCATTGGTGTTGGCATTGAGCTTCGGAACTTACGGTCTATTGAAAAAGATCGCGGCCGCGGATGCATTCGCATCGCTCACCTACGAAACCACCGTCCTTGCACCTCTGTCGCTGACGGCGATGGTCGCATTCCAACTCTCCGGCCACTCGACCTTGCTGGCGCAGGGACCCGGCCACGCTGGTTTGCTGGCCTTGACGGGTGCCATCACCGCGATCCCACTGCTGTTCTTCGGTGCCGGCGCGCGACGAATTCCGCTGACGACCATCGGTGTTCTGCAGTACATCGCGCCGGTCATTCAGTTCACTATCGGCATCACTGTGGCCGGGGAGCACATGCCGCCGTCACGATGGTTCGGCTTCGGCGCTGTGTGGTTGGCGCTGGTGGTGTTCGGGGTCGACGCGTACCGGCGCGCTCAGGAAGTGCGCTCGACCACGTAATCGCAGAGCAAGTCCAGCGCATCGCGGACGGGACCTGTGGGCAGCGGCTTCAGGCACTCGCGCGCATCGTCGGCCCATTGCCGGGCGATTGTGCGTGCGCGATCCAGTTGCGGGTGGGTTCGCAGTCGCTCCAGCACCGCAACAACAGCCGATTCCTCATGTACCGGACCGCTTAACGCGTCCAACAGCATCGAATCACCACCGGCTGCCTCTTGTTGCACGAGCAAAGTCGTCAGCGTCGGCACTCCTTCACGGATGTCCGTACCTTGGGCCTTGCCCGAATCTGCAGTAGCACTGGTGAGGTCGACGATGTCGTCAGCCAGTTGGAATGCCACACCGATCCGCTCACCGTAAGCAGTGAGTGCGTCAATTGTTTGGGCCGAGCAGCCGGCGAACATCGAGCCGTAACGCAAACTGGTGGCGATCAGCGACCCCGTCTTGTCGGACAACACCTGCAAGTGGTGCGCCACCGGATCAGCGCCATCCGCTGGACCGCGGGTCTCGTTGATCTGGCCGATGCACAACCGCTCGAATGTGTGTGCGTGGATGCGCACAGCTTCGGGGCCGAGGTCGGCGAGCAGTTGTGACACCTTCGCGAAAAGGAAGTCACCGGTCAAGATGGCAACAGTGTTGCCGAAACGGGAGTTCGCGGACTGCTGTCCCCTTCGCAATGGAGCTTCATCCATGACATCGTCGTGGTAGAGAGTTGCAACATGAGTGAGCTCCACAATCACCGCTGAGGGAATCACACCCGCTGCTGACGGGTTCCCTGCGTGGGCTGCCAGCAAAGTTAACAGTGGTCGGAAACGCTTACCGCCGGCGGCGACCAAATGCGATGCAGCCGTCGTGGCAAACGGGAAAGTGCTTTGGATGGATTCGTGAATCGCCGACTCGACGACGGCCAACTCTCGTTCGATGTCGTCGCGTAAACGAGCATCGCCAAAAGCCAAAGGCATGCTCAACGACATGGGTTCAGCCTAAGGCAGGAATGCGAATCCTGTTCAGCCGACGAACAAGCCTGCCTTCTCAACGAGTGATAGCACTGCCTGCGGTGCGACTCCGAAGATCGCAGTCGCAATCACACAGATGCCCACGGCCGCACGAGTCAAGATGCTCGGCACAGTGACCGAGATACCGTCTTTGGCGGGCGAGAAGTACATCGCCACGATGATTCGCAAGTAGAAGAACGCAGCCACAGCGCTGGCAAGCACCGCAACAACCACGACTCCACCGGTCCAGCCATCCCAGGCAGCTGACAAAGCGGCGAACTTCGCCGTGAAACCACTGGTCAACGGCAGGCCCGCAAGCGCGAGCAACAGGAAGGCGAAAACGGCCGCGATTGTCGGCGAGGTCTTCGCCAACCCGGCCCAATCGCTCACCTCAGCCGCTTCACCAGCCGCATTGCGAACCAGGCCGACGATGGCGAAGGCCGCGACGCTCACAAAGCCGTAGGTGACGAGGTAAGTCAACGACCCCGACAAGCCGCGCGGGTTGACTGCGAGCACACCGGTCAAGATGAAACCAGCGTGTGCAACGGACGAGTAAGCAAGGACGCGCTTGATGTTCGACTGCATCAGGGCACTTGCCGAACCGACCACCATCGAGATGATGGCGACTGCAGCAACCACCGGCTGCCAGTTCCACTGAACTCCCTGCAACCCGACGAACAGCAGTCGCAGCAAGGCGCCGAAGGCGGCGATCTTCGTGGCTGCTGACATGTATGCAGTCACCGCAGGCGGCGCACCTTGATAGACATCCGGGCTCCACTGGTGGAACGGCGCCGCACCAACTTTGAAGAACAAGCCGATCAGCGCGAACACCACACCAGTCATCAACAGCCAGGTAGTCGTTGGGTCGCCATTCACTACAGCCGCGATGTCACCAAGGGTCAACTGCCCAGATGCGGCGTAAATCAGTGCCGCGCCGAACAGGAACATCGCCGATGAGAACGCGCCAAGCACGAAGTACTTCAAGGCTGCCTCTTGAGACAACAGGCGCCGACGGCGCGACATTCCCACAAGCAGATACAGAGGCAGGGACAAGACCTCCAAGGCAACGAACATCATCATCAAGTCGTTCGCCATCGGGAACAGCACAGTTCCGCTGACCGCGAAAAGGAACAACGGCCATACCTCTGTCTGCGTCCATCCGCGCAATGTGAACTCGTGCTCGTCCTCGCTGCCGGGGACTGCTGATGCCCGAGGCGCGAATGCATCGCCAGCAGGATCAGTTTTTGATTCGGCCAACAGCAGCGCGCCCAGAATCGCGATGACGATCAGCGTCACTTGCAGCAGTTTGGCGGGGCCATCCAGGGCCAATGCTCCCTCGGCCAGCCGGGAGTTGACATCCCATTGCGCGATGGCCAGGACCAGCGCGATCGCTAGCGACCCGAAGGTCACCAGCAACTGCAACGGTCGGCGCAGTTCGCGGCTGGCAAAGGCCTCAATCAGAACTCCGATAACGGCGGCTGCGAGGAGCACCAACGCCGGCGACAGCGCGGCGTACTCGATTTGCGGCATCGTGAAGGAACCCATCAGCGACCATCCTCGGCGTCGACTGCTTCAACTCTCGGCCGCGGATCAACCGCGCCCACTTGTTGCATCGTCCGTTCAACTGCCGGGTTCACCAC
>JBEHCB010000047.1:0-5515 GCA_041192885.1 Actinomycetota bacterium | reverse complement strand
ACCTCACCGACGGAATCCTGTGCGAGCCGTCGATGCGAGTTGCAAATTCGCCAGTGCCCTTCGTCGCAGTGGGCGATGTTGCCCGCTACGAGAACTCGTTGTTCCCAGGTGCGGCCCGACGGATCGAGCACTGGAACCTGCCGACTGAGACCGGCCGGCGCGCAGGCGCAACCTTGGCAGCGATGCTCGCCGGAAACTCCGTGGATGAGAGCCCGTTCTCGCCGATGCCCTCCTTCTGGTCGGATCAGTACGACTACAAGCTCCAGTCATTCGGCCTGCCCGGCATCGCCGACGAGATCGCGATCGCCGGCGGCGAGCCGACGGGCGAATGCGTCGCGGAGTACCGCCGGGAAGGGCGCCTGGTCGGGGTCATTGGGATAAACAGCACATCCGCCTTGGCTCCCTACCGCGCTGCGCTCATGGCAGGCTGACCGCCCGTGGCTACCGAGCACCCGCTGCACCTTGGCGCATCACGCGATGCGGCCTTGGCACGAGCTGCCGAGATTTTGAAGCGCGCCTGGGATGAGTTCGACCACCCACGCGCCAGCGAACCGCACGCAAGCGACGAACTCACATCGCTGCTGCAGTCGCCGCTTCCGGCAACAGGAATCGATGCCGTCGCCGGCGTCAACTGGGTGGCAGAGGTTTTGGACACCTCGGCCGCACAAAGCCGGCCGCGCTACCTGGCGTTCATCGGCGCCAGCGGTTTGGAGATGGGCGTGCTGGCCGACATGTTGGTGTCCGCTTACGACGTGAATGTGTGCGTCGACAGCAAATCAGCCAATCGAGTTGAGGAGCAGTCACTTCGTTGGTTGGGCCAATACCTGGGTTATCCCGTGGACGGCGGCTCGTTCACAAGCGGCGGGCAGATCAGCAACCTGACCGCGCTGTCGGCCGCGCGCGAGCGGATGTTCCCCGGCAGCCGCCGCACCGGCATGAACGGCGTGCGCGCATCTGTGTATGTGTCCGCTGAAGCCCACTACTCAGTTCGTCGGGCGATTGAGGTCCTCGGTTTGGGCAGCGACTCGATCCGCACCATCCCCATCGACGACCAACGGCGCATCCGCGTGGATTTGCTGCGCGATCGCATCGCCGCGGACATCGCAGCACGAGTGCGGCCGATGGCGATCGTTGCAACCGGCGGAACGACGCTCACCGGCGCCGTGGATCCCATCGGCGAGTTGGCCGATGTCGCCGCTGACCACGGCATGTGGCTGCATGTGGACGGCGCCTACGGTCTCGGCGCAGCAGGAACCCCAGAAGCGCGATCGCTTTTCACAGGTTTGGATCGCGCCGATTCGCTCAGCATCGACGCGCACAAGTGGTTGTTTGTGCCCAAGGCCTGCAGCGCTTTGCTGGTTCGCGACCGCACCGCGCTGGGGCGCGCATTCTCGCACAACGAGGCTTACATGCCTCACGAGAACGAAGTGCTGAACCCGGTGGATATGACGCTGGAGTATTCGCGACCGGCGCGCGCCATGAAACTTTGGTTGGCGTTCCTGGTTCACGGCGCCGACAACATTCGCACCGCCGTGGCCAAGCACCTGGAGTTGGCGCAACTGATGTACAACCTGGCCGACTCGGACCCCGAGTTCGAGGTGCTCCCCAATAGGCCGCAGTTGTCCATCACACCAGTGCAGCATGTGCTGCCCGGTTGCCCCGATGTGAATGCCCACAACATGGCGCTGACATTTGCCATGCAGAAAGACGGACGAGTGTTTCTGTCGCCAGGGCAGATTGATGGGCGCAGTTACTTAAGGCCTTGCTTCGTCAACTACCGCACGGACGAATCGGATGTTCGCGCGGTTATCGATGTGGCGAAGGAACTCGGCCGCCAGGTTTGCCCCAACCACTAGGGAACGAGGCTTTGCCGGCGCCTGCCAGGCAAACGCCCAAGTCCTCGTCCTGCACCGCGCAACAGTGTGACTGAGTTCAGATTTCAAGCCACGCTAATGGGCACGACCGGAATGATGACTTCGTTGCGACGGGCGAACGGCGGGATCCACGGCGGATCGAAGCGCGCTGAACGTGCCGGGCCAGCAGGTTCATAGCCCGCAGCTGTGATCGCGCTGGTGAGTTTCGCCAAGTGCTTGCGAAACGCCGATTCAGTCGCCAAACCGGTGTAGCGGATTGCTGCACCAAGATGCGCCGAAACTTCCTGTCGTGCGACCCGCGCATCAGCGGGCGCTGGCATTTGCGAAACAGTCATTCCCGCCGGCATGACGAACTGCACCGACTGCGTGCCTGAGGTGGTCGGTTCCTGGATGACCGGAGTCGTCATCGCGATCTTCGTGCCATCGGAGTTCGCCCCACCGATGTAGCGAACCAGCGGGCCGAACCCACGGTTCACCGAATCGTTGAAACTCTCCTGCACATCGACGGCGATGGTCGTGTACGCCGGGTACTCGCGAAGTTCGAAACCTTGCATCTGCGAGATGACGCGGTACGGCTGCTTCTCGGTCATAGCGGCATTGTGCAGGTGCTGTCGCGAGTGCGCAGAAGATTCATATAGCCCGCATGAGTCATGCGGGCTGACCAGACTCGAGGTTCTTGCTGGCGTCCGCTGGTTACGGGTTGAGCGGCGAAATGATGCGGCCGATAACCACGAACAGTGCGACGGCGATGAAGACCAGGTTCGCAACGATCGCCTGGTTCTCCTTGCGGCGGGCGTGAACCATCGCGGCGCCTGCCATGAGCGCAACGACACCGATGCCTGCGGCGACTGGCGACCAAAGGAACACATCCAGCAGCGGCGCGACCACGAAGCCGACGGCTGCAGCAATCTCAGCCAGGCCGATGAAGCGGATGGTCGAGTCTGGGAAGTCGGCCGCCCACCCCATCTTCGGGTTCTCGATCATCTTGGCCTTGCCGCCGAACAACTTCGGCGACCCGCCGAAGGCGAGGGCAAGCGCAAGGACAGATTGGGCAATCCACAGTGCGAGGTTCATCGATTCTCCTTTGGTTTCGCCTGAGCGAGCGCCCCCGGCAGGATTCGAACCTGCGCGCATGGCTCCGGAGGCCACTGCTCTATCCCCTGAGCTACGGGGGCTCACGGCGATTGGCAAGGCTAGCAGCCGACGCTTGCGTCTCTTGGTTGCATAACGAAATGCATGACTGCAGTTGTAGACAAAGAAAAATCAGCGCTCGGTTGCTCGGCGCCAGCGGACTCCCGCTTCGATGAATTCATCGATTTCGCCGTCGAGCACCGCGCCAGTGTTGCCCGTCTCGTATTCAGTGCGCAGGTCCTTGACCATCTGATACGGCTGCAACACATATGAGCGCATCTGGTTTCCCCATGAGGCGCTGGTGTCGCCCTTCAACGCATCAATCTTCGCTTGCTCTTCTTGCCGGCGCCGCTCCAGCAGTTTCGCCTGCAACACCGCCATCGCTGTGGCTTTGTTCTGCAATTGCGACCGCTCGTTCTGGCACGACACCACGATGCCGGTGGGAATGTGCGTGATTCGCACAGCAGAGTCGGTGGTGTTCACACCTTGACCACCCGGACCGGACGACCGGTAGACATCCACGCGAAGCTCTTCTTCATTGATCTCAACTGTGTCCGACATTTCGACGACGGGGATTACTTCGACTTCTGCGAAAGAAGTCTGGCGTCGGGATTGATTGTCGAAGGGCGAGATGCGAACCAATCGGTGGGTGCCCTGCTCGACGCTGAGAGTGCCGTAGGCGTAAGGCGCCTTGACGGCGAAGGTGGCCGACTTGATGCCGGCTTCTTCCGCATATGAGGTCTCGTAAACCTCCACCGGCCAGTTGTGGCGCTCGCAGTAGCGCGAATACATGCGCAACAGCATCTCTGCCCAGTCCGCAGCATCGACGCCGCCGGCACCGGAACGAATGGTCACGAGCGCCTCGCGGGCGTCGTACTCCCCCGAGAGCAGGGTGCGCACCTCGTATTCACCGATCGCTCGGCGAAGCTCGTCAAGCTCTCGCTCGGCTTCCGCCAAAGTGGAAGAGTCGTCTTCGGCCTCCGCCAACTCGACGAGAACTGCCAAGTCGTCAAGGCGGCTACGCAAGGACAAGACCTTGTTGATCTCACCCTGGACGAACGACAGGCGGCTGGTGACTTTCTGTGCGTTGACTTGGTCGTCCCACAAATCAGGAGCGCTGGCCGCGACCTCCAAATCGGTCATCTCCGCACGCAGAGCGACGACATCCACCACCGACTCGACCCCAGCGAGGGTCGAGTTCAGGGCAGACAAATCCGCTGCGAAATCGACGGCCATGAACAGCGAGCCTACCCAAGCGGCTGCGTGTATGCGGCAGCAGCGGCGAAACCGCGTACTAGCACTGTGCCGTCACCTCCAGTGGCTCGACGCACAATCGCAGTGAATGGTGGGCGCACTCTGGCTGACACAACCACGCGCACTGCACCGCGCACGAACTGAACCTGCTCAAGCCTGCGCTCACTCAAGTCCCTGGCTGGGAAATGTTCGACGGCGCGTGCGGCGGCAGCCTTGGCCTCCCTGCGAGCCAAGAGCAGCCGCCGCCCTGAATAGGCATTCAACTTGGGTTGCTGATGTAAATCGATTCTGGAGGCTGCTGCGAGAGCTGCGTCATCGGCAATGGCATCGACTCGCGACCTCTCAATTGAGACGAAGGTCGTGTCTACGAAGACTGCACCAACACTGGCAACGATCGCGATCAACCCCAAAATGAACGGAAAGGTACTTCCGCCTTCACGGCGCCAGGAGCTCATGGGAGCTCTGCTTTGCGCCGTACTTCTACACGATGGCCAGAAAAGCTGCTGCGTACCCAACCAACGACGGTGAGCGTAGCCGGCTCGCCAGAGCGGAAGTTGGCCCTGCCGGTCACACCTCGGTCACTGAGCGCCAGTCGCGCGGCGATTTCTGCAGCATCGGGATCGGAGCCAGTCACTGCGTAAGCGCGGGCAGCACTTCTGACTGCGTCGTCGAGGGCAGAGTCCAATTTCATGTGCACAAACAAGTGAGTGAATGCAAGCAAAAGCGGAAGCAGCAGCAAAGGAATCAAGATGAACTCAACTACCGCATTTCCGGCATCATCAGCACTGCGCCGCAACAGATTGCATGGATGGCTCATGGGTGCTCGACCACCGCATGTGACTGGGCGCGAATGGTGACCGGCGCAACTGCCAGAGGTAGCACTTCGATGCGGGCAGATGCGCTGACTTCGAGAAAGGCAATCCCCCGAACGTAAACGATTGCCGTTCGTAAGTCCGCATTGGGGAAGCACCGCGACCCACGAGTCGCCGCTTCACTTCGCACACGCGAGGCTGCATCTCGCGCTGCGGCATGAGCAGAGGTCGATGTGCATGTTCGCAAATGTTCCGCCTCACTGGCACCCCGGATAACCGCGACGCCGGCCATGCAAACGCCCAGCACCAGCGGCATCGTCATCGCAGCCGCAACCGCAGCAGATCCGATCTCGGAGATAAACCCCTTTTGCGCGATCCGCGCGAGACCCACCGTCGTGACCCGGCGTTACCGTGTCGCAACCGCACTAAGCGCCCGCGCAAGAA
>JBEHCB010000046.1:0-2784 GCA_041192885.1 Actinomycetota bacterium | reverse complement strand
CCGGCCTCCACGAACTTCACGTAACTGTCGGAGGCCGCTTCATTGGTCCACCAGTACGACTTTTTGCTCATGGCACTCTTGTCGGTAGAAGCAAGGCGAATGTTCACTTCCGTCGGCAATGAGCCGGCTGTGGCAGGGGCGCTAAGCCCAGCAGCCATGAGTGCGGCTGGCGCCAGCCATGACAGCGTTCGAGTCAAAGTTCGCAGCGGTGAACGCATGTTTCCTCCCAAAAAGGCGATCTCGCAGAGTTTGGCGGGTCGTGAAAACGCTTTCAGATACGCGTAGTGAACGCCGAAACCGCTTTCATTGCAAGCGGCAGCGCCTGAGAATTCAAAGAGAAATCCGCAAGCGCGTGCTCAGGCGGTTTCTCGCACAACTAGGTGCGTGGGCAAGACGACTGACGCGGGGGTCGCGCCCTGAATCGCCTCGATAACCATCGATGCGGCTGTTGCTCCGAGTGCCTCGACATCCTGCTGGACCGTGGTGAGTTGGCGGCGGCCCAGCCGACCGGCGAACATGTTGTCGAATCCGATCACGGCAACCTGGTTCGGGATGTCGATTCCGCGCTCATCCAGCGCGGCGAGCGCCCCGATGGCCATCGAGTCGTTAGCGATAAAAACGCCGTCGATGTCCGGGCGACGCGATAGCAATTCAGCCATCGCGGTCTCACCGCTTTCATCTGTCCAATCACCGACATGAACAAGCGAGTCCTCCACCGGGATGCCGGCCCGCGACAGCGCCGAGCGGTAGCCATCAAGCCGCAGCCGGCCGGCGCTCAAGCTGACGTTGCCCGCGATAGTGGCAATCGTGCGGCATCCTCGCTGTATCAAATGCGTGGTTGCAATTTCAGCTCCACCGAAATTGTCAGAGTCCACATAGGGGAAAGCCGCTGCGTCGTCAGGGCGACCGACGATCACGCACGGTAAACCCAGTGCCTGCAAGCGCCGCACCACATCGTCATTGTGCAGTTGGAAGAAGATCGCTCCGTCAACGTGCCCGGGTGTCAGCATCGTGATGACTTGCGGGTCGACCTCATTTAGCGGTCGCACCATCAGCAGCGCTTGCATATTGGAATCCTGCAAAGCACGGCTCACGCCTGTGGTGATGACTCCCCAGAACGGGTCGGAGAAGACATTCAAGTTGCTGTCGATGACGGCTGCCACCAACCCTGTTCGACCGGTAGCCAATGTTCGGGCGGCACGATTGGGGGCGTAGCCCAATTCTTCAATCACTTTGTTGATGCGCGCGACTCGCGCAGGATTGACTCTGCTGTCGCCGTTGAGTACTCGCGAGACAGTGGCAGGGCTTACTCCTGCTCGTTCAGCGATGTCGCTGAGCGTGACATTCGACCGAGACACGCGGCCACTCCTTGCCGGGTTGGACTGGACCAACCCGGCACAGTCGCTAGACGGGGACTCTATCCGATTCGATGATGCCCTTGTACACGAGCGCGCTGCGCTTGATTGTTCGTCGACCTGTTTCGAAATCGACGTGCACAAGGCCGAATCTTTTTTCGTAGCCAAATGCCCACTCGAAGTTGTCCATCAACGACCAGGCGTAGTAACCGCGCACGGGGACACCTGATGAAATCGCTTTCTCAAGTGATTCCAGGTGCGAAATGATGTAGTGCACACGACGCTCGTCGTTCACTTCGCCAGCGGTGTCGGGCTCATCGCCGTATGCGGCGCCGTTCTCGGTGATGACCAACGCGGGCACTGCTGGCCAATCAGTGTGCACGCGGGTGACAAGAGCACCCAAACCTTCTGGTGTCACGGGCCAGTCCATGTCGGTGAGCGTTGGCAGCAAGTGCTCCGGTAGACGGGTGTCTGCCCGCTCGGTGAACGGGAATAAGCCGCCATCGCGCAACGGACCATCCTCCGGCCGTGCAGTCGTGACGAAACTGTCGCTGTAGTAGTTGATTCCCAGAAAGTCCGCGGGGGTCTTCAAGATTTCTGCGTCGCCAGCATGGATATTCGATGCCAGCATCTCGCCGTATTCATCAACGAGTACTCGCGGGTAACTGCCCGTTGTTAGCGCGTCAATCCACCAGCGGTTGATGTGCGCGTCGAGGAGATCGGCCGCTTTGATGGCTTCAGCATCTGCATCGACCGGCACGATGTAGTTGGTCATGTTCAATGTGATGCCGACTTCGCAGTCCGGAACAACGGCTTTCAATACCCGCGTGGCCCGGCCATGTGCCAGAGCAGTGTGGTGCGCTGCGGCAACAGCGGCTGGCAACTCTTTACGGCCTGGCGCATGCACGCCAAGCATGTAGCCCAGCCAGGACACACACCAAGGCTCGTTGATGGTGATCCACATCTTCACGCGGTCACCAAATGCCTCCGCGCAGGCGTGGGCATAGTGCTCGAATGCATCCACAGTTGCTCGGTTTGCCCAGCCGCCAGCATCTTCCAGCGCCTGCGGCAAGTCCCAGTGATACAAGGTGACTGCTGGTGTGATGCCGGCATCGATCAGGCCGTCGATCAGTCGGTTATAGAAAGCAAAGCCGGCTTCGTTGCGCTCGGTGTCTCCATTGGGGAAGAGACGCGTCCACGAGATCGAGAATCGGTAACTGTCGACTCCGATTTCGCGCATGATCTGGATGTCTTCTTGCCATCGGTGGTAGTGGTCGCAAGCGACATCCCCGTTGTCGCCGTTAGCAACCGCGCCGGGCGTGTGACTGAAGGTGTCCCAGATGCTCGGACCGCGTCCGTCCTCGCGGGCGGCGCCCTCAATCTGGTAACTCGCAGTGGCTACGCCCCAGATGAAATTCCTTGGGAAATC
>JBEHCB010000045.1:0-7338 GCA_041192885.1 Actinomycetota bacterium | reverse complement strand
GGAATACATCCGCCAGCACCAACAAAGCCAGCACTGAATCAACCTGCCCTAGTCCCAGGATCAGCCGGAACGGATCAGTGATCAGTGCTGCAGCGATCAGCGCCCCCACCTGTGTGCGAACCGCAACGCTCATCGGCACATGCGAATCCACCAGCGCGTAAACCGTTACTGCCAGGACCACGCAGGCCATGAACATCGCCGCGACGCCGACACCGACAGGCACTAGGGCCAATGGGGCGAGAAAGACTGCGGCAAAGGGCGGATAGGTGAAAGGCAGCCCCTCAGCTTCGTGAACGGTCCCGTACAAAGGCAGCCCGTCGCGGAAGGTGCTCACCACCGCATCCCTGTAGATGCGCAAATCCAGACCTGCTCGATCGCGAACGGCATGAATAACCGCCGCCACCAACGCAGCCAAGGCCACGCAGCTCAACGCCAGCGCGAATCCGCGGCTGCGTTGGTCGGTCAGCGCGCGCAACAGTGTTCGCGAGGGCGAAGAAGAATCATCATTGCCCTTTGCGCTCGCATGGCCGCGGGTTCCCAGATGCGATTGCGCGCTCGATGCAGGGAGCACCTTCGTCGAAGCGGCCATGCCCGTCAGGCTAGATACCGGGCTAACCGCTGGTAGTCACTTCAGATGAATTGGCCCAGGTCCAGTGAAAAACCATCACAGGAGCGGCATCGTGGTCACACCGCACCATCACCGGAAAGGCACACCATGGTCAGCATCCCCGCCCGTTACATCGTCGGCTGGGACGGTTCCCCCGGCGCAACCGCTGCGCTGGACTGGGCGCTGACCCAGGCGAAAGCGACGAAAGCAAGTGTGCACTTGATGCATGCAGTCCTCGCAATTCCGCCCGGCCCATATGGAGAAGTCGCTCTCGACCAAGGTGTTTTTGACGACATCGCAAATGCGGTGCTGGGTTTGGGTGTTGATTACGCAAAAGAAAAATCTCCGACGGTGACTGTCACAACCGGCCGCGCATACCGAGGCGTTACGGGTGCATTGATCGACGAGGCCCACCCGGGCGATGTGATCGTCATGGGCACCCGCGGTTACGGCGGGTTCATGACGATGCTCGTCGGTTCATCGTGCATCCAGACTGCCACGCACGCTCAAGTGCCGGTCGTCGTCATCCATCCGCCCCACGAGGGTCAGCCTGTGTATGCAAGCGCCGGGCCAGTCGTGATTGCGATCGATGGTACCGATCTCAGCCGCAACGCAATGCAGTACGGCCTCACCATGGCATCGCTTCTGCAGCATGAGGCGCTTGTCGTGCACGCATGGACCTTGCCGCCAGTCGAAGTGGTGCCGCCAAGCTTCATCGCCCCAGACGAGGCGGCCGCGATCGCCGCAGACCAGCAGCGAATTGCAGCTGAATACCTCGCGGGATGGCGCCAGGAATTCCCCGATGTGAAGGTCACACTGCGAGTCATCCAAGGAAACACGGCCGCCGTACTGCTGGATGCTGCTAGGACTGCAAGCTTGGTGGTGACCGGTTCTCGCGGCAGAGGCGAATTCAGGGGTGCATTCCTCGGCAGCACGAGCAACGCGCTGATTCACCACGCACAGTGTCCCGTCGCCATCGTGCGCGCCGAATCAGACGCTGCTACTCGTCAACAACCCATAGCCGCCTGATCGACGCGCGCGGATAGGCTCCCCGCCATGTCCGCCGCTGACAACAGCCAAACCGATGCGACTGCCGGTCACTCTCCCGAAGTCGCGGCCACACCGGCGAGTGCGAGCCCAGTGGATGCCCGGTACGACCGCATCGTGTGGATCGACTGCGAGATGACCGGTTTGGACATGTCCAACGACGTCCTGGTCGAGATTGCTTGCATCGTGACTGATGCCGAGCTGAATGAGTTGGACGATGGATTCACCACGGTGATCACAGCGCCAGCGGCGAAGCTGGCGGACATGGACGAGCGAGTGGTGGAACTCCACACCGAGTCGGGGTTGCTGCCCCTGATCCCCCAGGGCATCAGCATCGAGGCTGCCGCCGAGCAGACCTTGGCCTACATCGCCAAACATGTGCCGGATGCGGGCAAGGCGCCGCTGGCCGGTTCGACCATCTACGTCGACAGAGCCTTCATCTCTCGGCAGATGCCATCAGTGGACAAGTACCTGCACTACAGGGTGATCGATGTCAGCAGCATCAAAGAACTGGTCCGGCGCTGGTGGCCGAAGGCCTACTTCCAAGCCCCGGCTAAGACAGGTAACCACCGCGCCCTGGGCGATGTTCGAGACTCGATAGCGGAGTTGCGCTACTACCGCGCCACGGTCTTTCAGCCGGCCGGGCAGCTGCGCAAGCCGTGACGAGCGGCTTTGGCAGCCGCAATCTACGCGGAAATCCCGCGCAGTAGACTCGGCGGGCGCAACGCACCGCTGTCGATGCGCACTTGGTGGGTGTAGCTCAGCTGGTAGAGCACCGGGTTGTGGTCCCGGTTGTCGCGGGTTCGAGCCCCGTCACTCACCCCAAGACCCCGGCATCGCCGGGGTCTTTTCATGTGTCCAGCCAAGACCCGCAAACTGTCGGCGCTATGCGCGGGTGCGGCGGCTAGATCGCCGGTTAAGTCGCTGGCTAAATGGCTGAACAGCCGCCGTCGCACGCGATCACCGCACCATTGATGTTGCTCGCGTCATCGCTGAGCACATAGGTGATCGTCGCCGCGACTGCGGCGGCAGTGGCAGTCGCGGGGATATTCGCGTGCAACAGCGGACCGAGCACCGCTTGCGCGGCCTGAGATCGAAACGCGCCCTCCACATTCGTCGCGACCGCACCCGGCGCGACTGCGTTGCATCGAATCCCCTGTGCCTTGTGCATCACCGCGATGCTTCGGGTGAGTCCGATGAGCGCGTGTTTGGACGCGGTGTACGCAACACCCGCGCAACTCCCGCGCAACGATGCTTCCGATGCGACATTGACGATGGATCCGCGACCGACCTGGATCATCAGCGGCAGCAGCGCGCGACTCAATCGCATTGCTCCATCGAGGTTCACCGCGAACACCCGCTGCCAGACCTCGTCGGTGACCTCAGATGGCGGCAGAAACCCGTCCATGATGCCGGCGTTATTGACCAGCGCGTGCACTCCTTGCGCTGCCGCTGCCGCGATCCGCTCGATTCCTTCCTGAGCAGACACATCGGCTTCCACGATCACCAAACGCGAGTGGTGCTGGGCTTCGAGAGCCGCCAAGCGTTCGCCGGAGATATCAGCGGCGATGACTTTCGCACCTTCGGCCAGCAAACGCTCGGCCGTTGCGAGGCCGATCCCTGACCCTGCGCCGGTGACGACAACTGTGGCCGCTTCAAACCGACGCGGCACGTGATCAACCATGCGCTTCTTCACTTTCCGAGGTTTGTTTAGGTTTATCGAGGCCCGTGCCTGATGTCGATGTCTACCCGCCACTCAAACTCACGCGCCGCGGCTCAGGGGGCGACCTGCAGTCGTGGATGTGGGGACTGTGGACGACACCCCCAAACAGCCCCCACATCCATAGTCGGCGGCAGCTATTCGGTCTTGACGCCGATGCTGCGGCCGACAGTCTGTGAATCCCGCGTGATGGCGATCTTCTTGGCCAGCTTGGATCTCTTCACGCAGTCCTTGATACGAACCTTCAAGATCCCGCGCTCGTACGCGGCAGCAATGTCATCGATATCGACGCCGTCCGGCAACGCGAACTGGCGCCAGAACGAACCTTGCCGCAATTCGCGCACCAGCAGTCGTTCGCCGCCGTCGGTCTCGGTGTAGGTCTCCTTGCGACTGCCGCTGATCGTCAGTCGGTGATCTTCGACATGGATGTCGACGTCCTTGTCAGGGTCAATCCCGGGGATTTCCACCCGGATGACGACATCCTTATCGTCAACGTACATGTCAACTGGCGGCACATAACCGAACGCGAGACGACCACTGGCAGCGCCACCCCATGTCCGGCGAACCAACTCGTCGAAGTTCTCATCCAGCTGCGATAGCACCGTGAACGGGTCCCAAGATTGCAGCACCATTGCCTCCCTTCGGCGCACCGACGAGCCGATCCCGTCGCTGCCCACTAACGGTCACTGTGGCGCGGGGGAAGCATGCGGCGCAGGGGAACTGCCAGCGCAGCCCGATAAACGGACACGCGGTCACACCTGCTAGGTTTCCGCTTCGTTGCAAGCGCCGCTAGCTCAACTGGCAGAGCAGCTGACTCTTAATCAGCGGGTTCGGGGTTCGAGTCCCTGGCGGCGCACTTTTGGGAAAATCCCCGGCTTGCTTCAGCGCTTGAATGAGTCTTTCAGTCGCGTCACGAGGGAATCCGCCTTCTCGCCGACATCCGATACGAGCGAACTGAAAACACCCCCGGCCTTGTCGCGGGAATTCGCAACGGTGAACATTGCGATGAAATCCCGCCAGGCGTCGATGAACGACTGCAGACTGTGGATGTTGTCATCAACCCTGGCCCGAGTATCACGAATCTCGGCCTCGAGTCGCTGCATCTCGCTCTCGTCGTTGACTGCCACGGGCAAAGCGTACGCTTGCCCCTCATCGCGGGAGTGGCGAAATTGGCATACGCGCCAGATTTAGGTTCTGGTGTCTTCGGACGTAGGGGTTCAAGTCCCCTCTCCCGCACATCTCGAATCACCCGCCGCCGCCACGCAGATGCGGTTCCCGGCGACTCAGTCGTCACTCGCATACGGCCTAAGCCGACCGTGATTGTTCAATGCCCGCTAAGCCGTCGGCACTATCTCGATCCCAGTGGACGGAACCGAGGTCCCCGCCACTTGCGTCACAAGAGCACCACAACGCGCGGGAGTAGCCATGGCAGATATCAGACTGTCCCCGTTCCAGCGCACAGACAAGTCGCTGGCTGGACTTGTTGTGAGCGGTCGCTGGCCCAATGAACTACGTGAATGGGTTCATCTGATGCTGTTGCTGACCAGGCTCGCCACCACGCCGGGGTTGGTGCGAACCAGCGAGATATTCACTGCAACTGAAGACCTCCCCGACACGCCTGCGCACGATGCCGTGGGCACCATCATGGATCGCGGTCCAGCGCACAACTTGGACCGCTCCACCAGCCCTGATGCTGCAGGCGGCGCGGTGCCAGCAGCCGCACTTGTTTTGCACCCGCCAGGCGCTGCCAACGAATCTCCTGGCTTCCACGGCACTGCTACGGGCGCCCTGCTGCTGCCGGGATTGCCGCAGATCGGCCTGGCACATCAGGCGGCGTGGGTTGAAGTTGAGCCAGATGGCACCGTGGCTCGTCTGGCAACGGCTCTGATCACCAACCCATCAGCGGATCCAGATGTGGTGGTCCTCTCCCAGCTGTTGGTTGCCTGATCAGCCAGCGAGCATCGCTATGAGATGCCCAAGCGCTTTTCCGCGGTGCGAAAGCGCGTCCTTCTCGTTTGGAGTCAACTCCGCATTGGTGCGATCCTGCCCGTCGGCCATGAAGATCGGGTCATAGCCGAAACCTCCATCCCCTCTTGGTGCATCAATGATGCGGCCAGACATCTCTCCTCGCGCAACCAATTCAGAGCCGTCTACCCCCACATAAGCAACGACTGCGACGAACGCAGCCGCTCTGCTTGCCGTGGGCACATCACGCAATTGGTCGAGCACCAATTCCAGATTGGCCTCGTCATCGCCGTGCCGACCTGCCCAACGGGCTGAGAGGACGCCAGGCATGCCGTTCAGCGCATCAACACACAAGCCAGAGTCATCGGCGATAGCGGCGACGCCGAGTGCTCGATGCAGGCTTCTCGCCTTCAACAAAGCATTGCCCTCGAAGTCAGGCTCGGACTCGACGACTTCGTCACTGTAACTCGGGTAATCGGCCAAGGTACGAACCTCGGTGCCGATTGAATGCGCCGCCAGAATCCGCTGCAACTCGCCTTGCTTCTTCGCATTTCGCGTGGCCAGCACAACCACATCCGGCCATCCAGACATCGTCACAACCCAAGCGCGGTGCTCTGCAACCCCTTGAGGTGATCGCAGCCCTGCGTAGCCATATCCAGAAGCTCGTTCAGCAACGCGCGGTCGAAGGGTTCCTGCTCGGCCGTCCCCTGCACTTCGACGAACGCACCGCTGCCGGTCATCACCACATTCATGTCGGTGTCGGCGCGGCTGTCATCGTCGTAATGCAGGTCCAATCGCGGCTCGCCATCCACGATGCCCACGCTGACTGCGGCCACCGAGTCTGTGAGCACCGCAGCGCCGGGCTTGATGTGGCCCGCCTGCCGCGCCCAACTGATCGCGTCGTGCAGTGCCACATATGCGCCCGTGATAGCGGCTGTGCGGGTGCCGCCATCAGCCTGCAACACGTCACAGTCGATGACGATCGTGTTCTCGCCCAATTGGCCCATGTCGACGACGGCGCGCAGACTGCGACCGATCAAGCGGCTGATCTCGTGGGTCCGCCCGCCGACCCGACCCTTCAAGGATTCACGCTCATTACGAGTGTCCGTTGCGCGCGGCAACATCGCGTACTCAGCTGTCACCCAACCGCGGCCCGAATCCTTCAGCCACCGCGGAACACCAGGGGTGAACGATGCGACGCAGAGGACCCTGGTACGACCAAATGAAACCAAGCACGATCCCTCAGGATGGTCCAACCAACCGCGCTCGAATGTGACTGCCCGCAGGTCGCCTGGCTGTCGGCCGTCAGATCGTGTGGTTGCCATGAAAGCAGCCTAACCAGCGGCGCCGATGGTGAAGGTGCGGCCGAGCTGCGCGACTTCTACTTCTTTTCCGAATGCGACGGCAGCTTCTCGTTGTTCCCGATCGTGCCGCCCATCGACCCGGTTCCACTCCACGAGATGGGTGATGATCAATTGCCGGACTCCTGCCCGCCGCGCGGTGTCTCCCGCCTGCCGACCTGTCATGTGCAGGTTCGCCGGCAATGCTGGCTCGGTCGCCGCCGGCTCGACGAATGATGCTTCGAACAGCGCTGTATCCGCATCGCGCGCAAGCTTCAGCAAGGCATCACACTCACCGGTGTCGCCCGAATACACCAGCGATGAACCAGCGCTCTCGAAGCGCAACGCGTAGGACTCACCTGGGTGGGCCACCCGTGACGCGCTGACGCTTAGATCCCCAATCGGGACGGTGGCGCCGCCATCGGGCAGCGGCCGGAAGTCGAAACACTGACGAAAATCGTTATCGCCGGCGGTCGAATAGGCACTCACAAGGCGCTCGGGAAGTTCACGCGGGCCGTAAACAGGAATCGGCCCTCGCTCGCCCAGGCCGCCGCGATCCACCGGCGCATGCTTGAGCAGCACATACAGAGGCAACAGATCCAAGCAATGGTCTGCGTGAGCATGGCTGATGAAAAACGCATCGATGTCCCAGGTTCGCG
>JBEHCB010000044.1:0-4387 GCA_041192885.1 Actinomycetota bacterium | reverse complement strand
GCAGCAAGGGAGTGAAGAGCTTTCGCCCATCAACCACAACCCGATAGCTGCGACCGCGGTAATCGCCATGGAACGGCAGTCGCCTGCTTACCCAGCGAACGAAACCATTCCCGTCAGGATCGGGTTCGGCTCCGTTGGACCGCCAGATTCCGATCGCTGTCCACACCAGCACCGCCGCAAAAATCAGGAGCACTGGTTCGAACAAGTGGATTGCGGCAGCACCTGCAGCGATGACCAAACCTCGCAGTAACAGAGCGAGGTACACGCCGATCAACAAGACATAGTGGGATAGGGCAGACGGCACCGCGAAAGAAGTCAGCAGGACGAGGAAAACGAATAAGTTGTCGACACTCAGCAGGTATTCAGTGATGTAGCCGCTGAAAAATGCCGTCGACGCCTCGCTACCGTGAGCAAAAGACAGATAGACGCCAAACACCAGCGCGGCGCCGACATAGACGCTGACCCACAGAACTGCCTGCCGAGGCTGGAACTCATGCGGGCGGCGATCAACGACGAAGTAATCGACGAGAAGCGAAATCAACAGAAACCCGAACAGCGCCATCCACTCATTGGCAGTGAACGCAGTAATCGCAGCTGAGTGCACGTCAGCGCCCTCCTGTCGCGGCAAGCATAGACCGCAATTCCTTCTTCAGATCGCGGACTTCATCGCGCAGGCGCGCTGCCAACTCGAAGTGCAACTCACCTGCGGCCACCCGCATTTGCTCGCTCAGGTCCTCGATCAACGCTCGCAGCTCCCCTTCAGCCCCCGGCGCCACCGTCTGCGAGCGGCGATCCCCTACGACTCGCTCGGCCATCAACTCTTGGGTGTCGGCCTCTTCGCGGGCCAGCACATCGGTGATATCCGCGATCTTTTTGCGCAGCGGCTGCGGATCGATGCCGCGTTCGTTGTTGTAGGCAACCTGCTTTTCGCGACGGCGATTTGTCTCGTCGATTGCTTGCCGCATCGAGTCGGTCATCTTGTCGGCGTACATGATCACCTGACCCGACACGTTTCGCGCAGCGCGGCCGATGGTTTGAATCAGGGAGCGCGAGCTGCGCAGGAAGCCTTCCTTATCGGCGTCCAAAATGGCGACCAGCGAGACTTCAGGCAGGTCAAGCCCCTCGCGGAGCAAGTTGATGCCGACCAAGACATCAAAGACGCCCTGACGCAGTTGGCGGAGGATCTCCACCCGTCGCAAGGTGTCGACTTCCGAGTGCAAGTACTCGGCCTTGACGGCATTTTCGGCAAGATAAGAGCTCAGTTCCTCAGCCATGCGCTTCGTCAATGTCGTGACCAGCACTCGCTCATTACGCGCGACCCGTTCCCGAATCTCACCCAGCAGATCGTCGATCTGGCGATCTGTCGGCCGCACCAGGACCTCAGGGTCGATGAGCCCGGTGGGCCTGATGACTTGCTCCACAACATCGCCGTGGCATGCCGCCAACTCGTATGGCCCGGGGGTGGCCGACAAATAGACGCTCTGGCCGACTCGCTCTTTGAACTCTTCCCACTTCAACGGCCGGTTGTCCATGGCACTGGGGAGCCGGAATCCGTGCTCAACCAGGGTGCGCTTACGCGACGCATCGCCCTCGAACATCGCTCCGATTTGGGGCACTGTGACATGCGATTCGTCGATGACCAGCAGAAAGTCCTCAGGGAAATAGTCCAGGAGGCAGTTCGGCGGGCTGCCCTGTTCACGGCCGTCGATATGGCGGCTGTAGTTCTCGATTCCTGCGCAGGTGCCGACCTGCTGCATCATCTCTAGGTCGTATGTAGTCCGCATCCGCAAGCGCTGCGCTTCCAGCAGCTGACCTCGCTGTTCAAATGCGGTGACCGCCGATTCGAGCTCCGTTTCAATCTGCGCAATCGCCCGCGCCATCCGCTCAGGGCCAGCGACATAGTGCGAAGCCGGGAAGATGTACATCTCCTCCTCATCGCGAATGACCTCACCCGTCACCGGATGTAGCAACGACAAGCGCTCGACGCTGTCGCCGAACATCTCAACCCGTACCGGATTCGTCTCGTACACCGGGAAGATCTCGACCACATCCCCGCGTACCCGGAAGATTCCGCGTTCGAACGCCATGTCATTGCGTTGATACTGGATGTCAACGAGCCTGCGCAGTAGCGCATTCCGCTCGATCTCCTGGCCGACGCGGATTCTCACCATCCGGTCGATGTACTCCTGAGGGGTACCGAGTCCGTAAATACACGAGACCGTGGCGACCACCAGCACATCCCGACGCGTGAGGAGTGAGTTCGTGGCGGAGTGACGCAGGCGCTCCACTTCCTCGTTGATCGAAGAGTCCTTCTCGATGTATGTGTCAGTTGACGGAACATACGCTTCTGGTTGGTAGTAGTCGTAATACGAGACGAAGTACTCGACTGCGTTATCGGGCAAAAGCTCGCGGAACTCCGTCGCCAACTGTGCTGCCAGAGTTTTGTTCGGCGCCATCACTAAGGTGGGACGCTGCAACTCCTCGACCAACCATGCTGTGGTTGCCGACTTGCCGGTGCCGGTAGCGCCGAGCAGCACCACATCTGATTCCCCCGCGCGGATGCGCTCAGCCAATTCGCTGATTGCTTGAGGTTGGTCGCCGGCAGGTTGGAACTCGCTCACGACTTTGAACGGGGCGACGGTGCGCTGCAAATCTGTGACGGGCCTGGTCATGGCTGATCGCCCACTTCCATGTGGTTTATGGCCTGCCAAACCTCAGAAACCTGGCGCTGAAGCTGGAATTGGTCACCGTCGTTCTCGATCACCCACGAGGCAATCTCACAGCGTTGTTCAGTCGTCGCCTGCGCCGCCATCCTGGCGCGAGCCTCGGATTCAGCCAAGCCGCGTGCGTGCAGGCGCACAAGTCGCGTGGATTCTGGTGATTCCACCGTGATGACCCCATCGAACTCCGCCGCAATCTCATGCGCCGCTCTGGACTCAACCAGCAGCGGAATCTCCAGCACCGCAACCGTGGCTCCATCCGCCCATGCCTGCTCCGCCAATTGGCGCATCCGTGATCTGATCCACGGGTGCATGAGTCGTTCTACCTGCTGGCGCAGCTCTGCGTCCGCAAAGACAGCCTGCGCCATTGCGCCGCGGTCGAGTTCCCCAGATGCCGCAAATGCTCCCGGAATCAGAGTCCGAAGCGACGCATGAACATCCGGATCAAGGACACAGTCGCGCGCAACTTCGTCGGCGTCGATCGTTACGGCACCGTGGTCCCGCAGGAATCGAGCAACCAAGCTTTTTCCGGCGCCGATTCCACCAGTCAGGGCGATGAGCGCTCTCACGACCACCACCTGAGTTGAATTGACCAGCGCCGGACGGGCGGTTCAGCCCTGCAGCTTCTCCTTGAGGGCTTGCAAGTCTGCATCATCAGCCAACGCGCCGGTCGGGCCTTCAGTCGAACCGGACGAGTAGTTGTTCGCAGCTGCATCGGCCGCCATGGCCTCAGCGTCGGCCTTGCGAGCCGCCTGAGCCTGCTTCTGGTGCTCCAGCCAGTGTGCGTGGGCCACTGCGTACGCAGCCTCCCACTCTGCCTGCTGCTTCTCGTGACCCGGCAACCACTGTCCGGTGGCGGAATCGAAGCCCTCGGGGTACTTGTAGACGCCGTTCTCGTCATAGGAGCCGGCCATGCCGTACATCTCCGGGTGGAAGTTCTCCTCCAGCGCGTCCTCATCCGTGCCGTAGTTCGCCTGCTTCAGCGACAGCGAGATGCGACGGCGTTCGAGGTCGATGTCGATGACCTTCACATACAAGTCCTGCTCGAGCGTGACAACCTGCTCGGGGATCTCGACATGGCGCTCGGCCAGCTCGGAGATGTGCACCAAACCTTCAATGCCGTCAGCAACGCGGACGAATGCACCGAACGGCACCATCTTGGTCACCTTGCCTGGGACCACATTGCCGATGGCGTGGGTGCGGGCGAACAACTGCCACGGGTCTTCCTGAGTCGACTTCAGCGACAGCGAGACACGCTCACGCTCCATGTCGACCTCGAGCACCTCGACGGAGACCTCCTGGCCAACCTCGACAACCTCGTTCGGGTGGTCGATGTGCTTCCACGACAACTCCGACACGTGCACCAGACCGTCAACGCCGCCGAGGTCCACGAACACACCGAAATTGACGATGCTGGAGACCACGCCGGTGCGGATCTGACCCTTGGCCAGCTGGTGCAGGAAGGTGCTGCGGACTGACGACTGCGACTGCTCAAGCCACGCACGGCGCGACAGGACAACATTGTTGCGCTGCTTGTCCAGCTCGATGATCTTCGCTTCGATCTGCTTGTTCAGGTACGGGCTCAGATCGCGAACACGGCGCATCTCGACCAACGACGCGGGCAGGAAGCCTCGCAGGCCGATGTCGAGGATCAGACCGCCCTTGAC
>JBEHCB010000043.1:0-3588 GCA_041192885.1 Actinomycetota bacterium | reverse complement strand
AACCATGGAGCGCTGCCTTGATGATTCCCGTTGCGTCGGCCGAATTCGAGACCTCCGCGCCGCTAGGCAACGCGCGCTCAACCACGATCAACTGCGCAAGTTCGCGGATGCGCTGCGGATTGCGCCAGGTGTCAAACCGCGCATAAGCATCAGCACCGAGGATGAAGAACAAGGCGACGTCCGGGCGAGCAGCACGGATGTCGGTGAGTGTGCTGACTGAAAATGTTTGGCCATCGCGCTCGGCGTCGACACCGCTGACGGAAAAGACCGGCGATTTATCACTGCTGGCATCGGCGGCGAGTGCCAGGTTGAGCATCGCCAACCGTTGCGCAGCAGATGCAACTGGCGGCTGCCGGTGGCCGGGGTCGCCCACCGGCACGAAGATGACTTCATCGAGTTTCGCTGCGCACGCAGCGGCGCGAGCAGCGGCCAAATGCCCGTTGTGCACGGGGTCGAATGTTCCCCCGAAAACACCCACGCGCACGGCGAATTCGACCCTCAGCGATCCGGGTCGAACTGCATGGTTGCGAGCAACGCCAGCAGCAGCAGACCGAAGGCGATACCGCCGGTCAGGTAGTGAATCACGAGCGCCAGCCTACCCAAGCAGACCTAGCTGGGACCCAAACGGTTGTCCGTGCCGCGGGGGCCGGAGTGGTAGTCCGAATCGTCCATCTGCGGCTCCCAATCGAACACGACCGCGTTGGGCCCAGAGCCGATGACCACTTCCGCGCCTGGTCGAGCGCCAAGGGAGAGCAGTTGCGCCTCGACACCGAGTCTGGCGAGCCGATCGGCCAAGTACCCGACGGCTTCGTCGTTGGAGAAATCCGTTTGGCGCACCCAGCGCTCTGGCCGCGCTCCGCGCACCCGGAAACAGGGTTCGCCTTCGTCGTTCACTTCAGCCGTGACGCTGAAGCCCGCATCGTCGACTGCCATCGGCTGCACGACGACGCGGGGGCGCATTGGTTCTTCCGCGGCACGACTTGCCGTCACCAGTTCAGCGAGGGCGTAGAGCATCGGCGTCAGACCTTCGCGAGATGCGGCCGACACTGAGAACACCACATAGCCGCGTTGCTGCAGCATCGGCGTGACCATGTCGGCCAAATCGCGAGCATCCGGCACATCGATCTTGTTCAACACAACGATGCGCGGACGGCTCATCAGATCGGAGAAATCAGCCGCGTATTCCGAGAGCTCGTGCTCGATCGCATCGAGGTCGCTCAGCGGGTCGCGGCCCGGCTCCAAAGTCGCGCAGTCGATCACATGGGCCAGCACACTGCAACGTTCAACATGGCGCAAGAACTCCAAACCCAAGCCCTTGCCCTTATGCGCACCGGGGATCAACCCGGGCACATCCGCCATGGTGAACACAACATCACCAACGGTCACCACACCCAGGTTCGGAACCAATGTGGTGAACGGGTAGTCGGCGATCTTCGGCCGTGCTGCCGAGACTGCCGCGATCAACGACGACTTGCCTGCGCTGGGGAAGCCGACCAAGCCCACATCGGCGACGGTTTTCAACTCCAGCACCACGGTGCGCTCATAACCAGCTTCGCCTAACAGAGCGAAACCAGGCGCTTTGCGTTTCGACGATGCCAGCGCCGCGTTTCCCAATCCGCCGCGGCCGCCAGCAGCGATCACGAATTGCGAACCGGCGCCCACCAAATCCGCCAAGACGACGCCGTCTTCATCCTTGATGACGGTGCCTGAAGGAACGGCGATCACAACATCGGGGGCGTTGGCGCCATTGCAGAAATCGCCCGCACCCGGGCGGCCATTGCCGGCGCTGCGGTGCGGGCTGCGGTGGAAGTCGATGAGGGTGGTGGTGGAGGGGTCGACCACGGCGATGATGCTGCCGCCGTTACCACCATTGCCGCCGTCAGGACCGCCGAGCGGCTTGAATTTCTCGCGTTTGACTGAGACGCAACCACGGCCACCGGATCCACCAGTGGCGTGAAGGACAACGCGATCGACGAATGCGGACATACGCGTTGCCTATTCGAGAGTTGTGCGGCGCGGATTACTCCGCGGCCGGCACCACATTCACAACGCGGCGGCCGCGAGCGGTGCCGAACTCAACAGCGCCGGGAACCAGCGCGAACAGAGTGTCGTCTTTGCCGCGACCAACACCGGTGCCCGGGTGGAAGTGGGTACCGCGCTGGCGGACGATGATCTCGCCGGCGCCGACAACCTGGCCACCGAAGCGCTTCACGCCAAGACGCTGCGCGTTGCTGTCGCGACCGTTGCGTGTGCTGGATACACCCTTTTTACTTGCCATGACGAGTGCTCACTTCCCCGCTTGGATGGTGGTGATTTTGACTCGGGTCGAGTCGTGGCGGTAACCCATGCGACGGCGGTAGCCGGTCTTGGAGTGGTAGTTGAGAATCTTGATCTTCGGGCCGCGGAAGTGCGAGACGACCTCGGCGGTCACGGTGACCTTCGACAAGGCGGTTGCATCGGTGGTGAGCTTGTCGCCATCCACCAGCATCAACGCGGCGAGGTTCAATGTGTCGCCAGGGTTGGCCTGGACGCGGTCCATCTCGACCACATCGCCAACGGCGACCTTCTCTTGCCGGCCTCCGGCGCGGACAATCGCGTACACAGTGACTCCTCAAACTTTGTCGTTCACGGTCGGGCTCAACCTGCCGAGGTGACTCGGCGCGTTGGACTCGGGGTCGCCCGCCCGCTCACAGCGAAACCCCCAGTAGGGGCTGCCGGGCAAGCTGGCTAGCCGCCCAAGAGTACGCCAACACCCATTCCCCGCGCCAAACGGGGTCTGCGCCCTCACCTGGCTGGCGAAGGCGCGTGCGGGTCGGCTAGTCAGCGGCGGTAGTCAGCACGGCGTCGGTCTCAGCGGGCTCGCGGGACTCGACGGCACCCGCCGTGGCATCCACCTGCTCGTGAGCTGGGTCAGCGTCGCTGGGTTTGCCGCTTTGCTGACCGCCTTGCTTGCCAGCAGGCTTGCCGCCTGACTTCGCGCCACCCTTGCCCGCCGGCTTGTTCTTGCCTGCAGGCTTGCCATCGGCCTGGCCGCCGGACTTACCGTCAGACTTGGCTTCGGATTTCGGGCGACGGTCGGCATCGGCTCGGTCTTCCTTCACCGGCACCGGCATCGTCGTGATGCGCACACCACGGCCGCTGCAGTGATCGCATGGCTGGCTGAACACCTCAAGCAGACCTTGGCCGATGCGCTTGCGAGTCATCTGCACCAAACCAAGCGATGTCACCTCAGCAACCTGATGCTTCGTGCGGTCGCGGCCGAGGCATTCCACCAGGCGACGCAGCACGAGGTCACGGTTGCTCTCCAACACCATGTCGATGAAGTCCACGACGATGATGCCGCCAATGTCGCGCAAGCGCAGCTGGCGGACGATCTCTTCGGCGGCTTCGAGGTTGTTCTTCGTGACGGTCTCTTCCAAGTTTCCACCGGAGCCGATGAAGCGTCCGGTGTTCACATCGATGACAGTCATCGCCTCGGTGCGGTCGATCACCAGCGACCCGCCCGAGGGCAGGTACACCTTGCGGTCGAGCGCCTTCATCAGCTGCTCGTCCACGCGGTACTCGGTGAACAGGTCCGTCGTGCCGACC
>JBEHCB010000042.1:0-2518 GCA_041192885.1 Actinomycetota bacterium | reverse complement strand
CAATAGCGATGGTCAGGATCTCCGCTTCGGGTGCGAACAACCGGACGCCGGCGTAACCGACGACATCTTCGCCATCGCACAACACCACATAACGACGGTCGATGTCCACGCCGGCCAGCTCCGACCAGAACTGCGCCGGTGACCAAGCGTCGGCAGGGAAGCTTTCGTGTTCGATGGCCAAGACGCCGGGCAGATCGCGCCACGACATCTGTCGCAGGTGCAAGGTGGGTTCGCTCATAGCGACCCCGCAGGTGACTGCGCTGTAAACGGCGTGGTCGAGGAAGCCGAAGCAGTCGATGCAGTCGTTGCTGCGGGCACTGCGTCTGGTTCGCGCAAGTACTGCGGCAAAGCCGGCAGCGGTTGCATTGTCAGCGCGTCCCGAGTTGCATCGGCCAAACCTTGTTCATAACTCAGCAGCAATGCATCATCGGCGATTCGATGCCCGGCCGCGCGGAAGACATCCGCATAAACCTGCGCACCATCGCCGACCACCAACATGTCTTGATGTGCAGCCGCGAACTCAGCCGGAGCGAGCACTTGCGGCGCGCCCACCAACCGCGCATCCGAACCGGCGACCGCGCAATAGACCTCTTTGCGCCTGGCGTCGCTGGCAACCAGGAACTCATCGGGTCGTTCGGCTTTCACAATCCGATGCGCGATCGCGGCTAAGGAACTGACCCCGCTGACCGGCACACCGAGGGCATGTGCGGCGGCGTGTGCGTGTGCCAAGCCGATGCGCAAGCCGGTGAACGGCCCCGGCCCAACCCCGCACACGATGTGGGTGATGTCGCGCATGCTGAAACCGCCGTCAGCCAACAACTGGTCGATGGCCGGCGCCAATGACTCCGCCGGCGATTGCAGCACTGTCGCGCCAGTCCATGAATCCGCGGTGAGCAGAGCGCAGGTGGTGCGCAGCACCCCTGCGGTGTCCATGCTCAAGACCAGCACAAGACATGAAGGGTAACCGCCGCGCGCGGGTTGGCTGAGTCGGTGACGGGCAGCTCACCAAGCGCCGTGCTTGCCACCCGCGCATCAGCTGCGGCTCGTGCGCCCTGCTCATATGGACCGCAGCTTGAGGTCAGACCAATCTCGCTTATCAGCGGTGCTCCGTTGCTTTCACGCAATGTTGGTGTCTCGAAGCGTCGCTGGCGATGCTCACGCCAACGCTGATGCCAGTGCAGCGATCATGGTGATGGTGCGAGCACCGGTGTCATCTGCGGCGGGGTCACCGGCATCGTCATCGCGCTCGATGGAAATCACCAGGTATTGCGGATCGGTGATGTCGAAAATCCGCTGGCCCCATTCAACAACCACCGCGGCAGTCGGCAGGTAGTCGTCCAAGTCGAGCGTCTCCAGGTCGCGGATATCGCTCAACCTGTATGCGTCGACATGCACCAACACCGCTGTGCCGGCAGCGTCATTGTGAATTCGGGAGATGACGAAGGTTGGCGAAGTCACGCTGCCGGTGACACCCAAGCCGCGGGCGATCCCCTGGGTCAGCGTCGTCTTGCCGGCACCCAGCGGGCCTGTGAGCACCAGCACATCGCCGGCTTTCAGTTGCTGGCCGATTCGCTCGCCGAGGTTGCGCATGGCATCAGCCGTCGGCGCAGAAAGCGAGAGCTCGTCGCTCACAGGTCCCCGCCGATGCCGCCGCCGACATATGTGCGCTTGATCCGCCGACCGAGCCTGGTGATGATCTCGTAATTGATCGTCCCACACTCGCGCGCCCAATCCTCGGCCGTCGGCTCTCCGTGCGTGCCGGGGCCGAACAACACTGCGCGGTCCCCCACATCAACCGGGTGGTCGCCGACATCCACGGCCATCTGATCCATGCTGATGCGGCCGGCGATGTTGAAGCGACGGCCGTTGATCGACACCAGCGGCTTGTTGCTGCCGGCCCGCGGGAAGCCATCGGCGTAACCAGCCGCCAACAGCACAAGCGTCGTCTCTTTGTCGGCGCGGTAAGTGTGGCCGTAGCCCACACCGTGGCCGGCCGGCACCCGCTTCACATCCACCACTGCAGAAGTGACCGTCATGGCCGGAGTCAGCGGGACTGCCGCGGCATCGGCAGTCGGCGCTAACCCATACACAGCCAAGCCCGGCCGGATGATGTCGAAGTGAATGTCAGGTCGAGTCAGCGAAGCTGCGGAGTTGGCCAAGTGCGCATAACGGATCGGCAATCCGGCCTCGCGTGCGAATGCGCACGCTGCCTTGAACTCATCAGCCTGCACATCGATGGTCGCGCTGTTGCTCAAGTCAGCGAAAGCAAGATGCGACCACACGCCCTGCACATCGATCGCGCCGTCGCGCTGCAAGCGTGCGGCATGTGCGACGAGGTCGTGCCACTGCGCGCCAACAGGTGCGCCTTCGCGGCCGAGCCCGCTGTCCACTGCCAAGTGCACCACCGCCGGTGCGCCAGCTGCGCGGGCAGCAGCAGCGATGACATCCAGCAACCCCGTCGACGAACTTGAGAGGTGCACACCTGCCGCGATCGCATCGGCGAAGCGAGCATCGCGGG
>JBEHCB010000041.1:0-3128 GCA_041192885.1 Actinomycetota bacterium | reverse complement strand
GTGGTTGCAACGCGGTGCAGCGGAAGCAGAGTTGGGTTGGATCAACAAAGTCCTCGATCCGGACATCCTGACCATCGGTTTCGCTCGTCGCGTGCCTTCTTTCAAGCGCCTGACCTTGATGCTGCGCGACCCCGATCGCCTGCGCGCGCTGCTGCTTGACGAGCAGCGGCCAGTGCAGCTGGTCATCGCCGGCAAATCGCACCCGGCCGATGAAGGTGGCAAGCGCTTGATCCAAGAGTTGGTGCGCTTCGCCGATGCCGAAGATGTCCGCCACCGAATCGTTTTCCTGCCCAACTACGACATCTCGCTGGCACAGCCTTTGTACCCCGGTTGCGATGTGTGGCTGAACAACCCGCTGCGCCCATTGGAGGCGTGCGGTACCTCGGGAATGAAGGCGGCGTTGAACGGCGCGCTGAACCTGTCGATCCTCGACGGCTGGTGGGACGAGTGGTTCGACGGTGTCAATGGTTGGGCGATTCCGACCGCCGACGGTGTCGACGATGCTGATCGCCGCGATGACATCGAAGCTAATGCCCTGTACGACCTCATCGCCGGGCCGGTAGCGGGAACCTTCTATGACAACGACCCGGCATCGGGTCTTCCCAGCCGTTGGATCGGTCAGGTCCGGCACACCCTCGTCGGACTCGGTCAGCGGGTGCTTGCTTCGCGCATGGTCCAGGACTATGTCAACCAGTTGTATTCGCCGGCAGCCTGGGCGCAGCGCGCCGTTGCAGCAAACGATTGGGCTCGCGCGAAGGAGCTTGCGGTGTTCAAGCACGAGCTCACCGAGGCCTGGCCGCAAGTGAAGGTCGAGCATGTCGAGAGCCATGGCGTCGGCGATATCCCGGAGTTGGGTCAGACCATCACCGTGCGCGCCTTCATCGCCCTCGGCGATGTGCGACCGGATGACGTCACCGTTCAACTGTTGCACGGAAAGGTCACCCCTGACGACCGCATCGTCAGCCCGGTGAAGGTTGCGCTGCCGCTCGCCGAGAAATATGACGGCGGCCGTTATCGCTACGAAGGCCAAGTGCGACTCGAGAGCACCGGGCCATTCGGTTACAGCGTGCGAGTGGTCGCGAACCACCCTGGACTGGCCAGTGATGCCGAGTTGGGTCTGATCGCGACCGCGTGAGCGGTGGCGATCAGCTCAGCACGATCATCAACACGACGCTGCGCGGGTCCACACCGATCTGATCTCCGGCGTGGTCGACCCACGGTGCATCGGCGCTGGTTTCCTCACTGGTGTCGATGATCCGCCGATAGTCGACACCGTACGGCGCTCCGGGCAGGAAGAAGATCGCCTCTTCTTCACCGCCATTGATCAGCAGCAAGAACGACGGCGTTTGCTCAGCCTGCTCCGCGGTCTTGTCGCTGTCGGGCACCGTGCCGCTGAAGTAGGCCGCAACAGCGGTGCGATCGGCCTCTTGCCAAGCGCTCACGGGCAACGGCTCGCCGGTGATGTCGAACCACATCAACTCCGGCACGGGAGCACCTGCTGTTGGCTCGCAGATGGGGAATGCATCTCGGCGAAGGCCGGGGTGGTGTTTGCGGATGGCCAACAACCGTCGGGTGAAACGCAGCTGCTCCTGCTGCCAATCCCGCAGATTCCAGTCGAGCCAAGAGATCTCGTTGTCTTGCGAATATGCGTTGTTGTTTCCCTTTTGGCTGCGGCCGAATTCGTCGCCCGCGGTGATCATCGGCACGCCCTGCGCCAAAAGGAGTGTCGCCATCAGGTTGCGCATCTGCCGGCGACGAAGCGTGTTGATGGTCTCGTCCTCGGCTTCACCTTCGATCCCGCAATTCCACGAGCGGTTGTCAGTGCTTCCATCGCGGTTGTCCTCGCCATTGGCTAAGTTGTGCTTCTGGTCGTAGGTGACCAGGTCGCGCAAAGTGAAACCATCGTGGGCGGTGATGAAGTTCACCGAGGCTGCTGGCGAGCGGAACTGCGGGCCGTAAATGTCGGCGCTGCCGCCGATGCGACGGGCGATCTCAGCCACGCCTTCTGCTTCGCCGCGCCAGAAATCGCGTGCTGCATCGCGGAACCTGTCATTCCATTCAGACCAATGCGCGGGGAAGTTGCCGAGTTGGTACCCATCGGGGCCGATGTCCCATGGCTCGGCAATCAGCTTCACATCGCGCAAGACCGGATCGGCGCTGATTGCGCTCATGCACGCCGAGAGCATGTCAATGCCAGTGGCTGTTCGTGCAAGTTGCGGCGCTAAGTCGAATCGGAAGCCGTCGATGTGCATCTGTGTCACCCAGTAGCGCAGCGAATCCAAGATCATCGCCATCGCGGCCGGGTTGGTGGCGTCGATGGTGTTTCCGCAGCCAGTGCAGTCGATATGTGTCGAGCCGTTGTGGCTGCGCATGTAATAGGCGCCTTCGTCGATGCCCCGCCACGAGAGTGTCGGACCAAGCGCGCCGGCTTCACACGTGTGGTTGTAGACGACATCAAGGATTACCTCGATGCCAGCAGCGTGAAGTGCTTTCACCATGTCTTTGAACTCGCGCACTTGCGCGCCGGTGCTGCCACTTGCGGCATAGCTTGCGCGAGGCGCGAACCAGGAGATCGGGTTGTAACCCCAGTAGTTGGTCAGGCCGGCGGCGATCAGGTGCGCTTCGTCGCCGACCTCGTAGACAGGCAGCAACTCAACGGCGGTGACCCCGAGGTTGACCAGGTAGTCGATGCTCGATTGGTGCGCCATCCCCGCATATGTGCCGCGTAGTTGCTCTGGCACCCCCGGGTGCAGTGCCGTGAAGCCTTTGACATGCACTTCGTAAATCACCGATTCAGTCATCGGTGTGTGTGGGCGCACATCACCGGCCCAGTCGTAGTGCTCGTTATCTGCGGGGTCGACGACGACGCAGTGCGGGACATGCTCCGCTGAGTCTTGGTCGTTTCGGGTGAGCTCGTGACCGAACACATAGCCGTAGCAACTTGAGTGCCCGTCCCAGTGGCCGGTCAAAGCCAAGGCGAAAGGGTCGACCAGCAGCTTCGCCGGGTTGAAGCGCAGTCCGTGCGCTGGATCCCACGGCCCGTCGATCCGCAACCCGTAGCGCATGCCGGCTCCGGCGTTGGGAATCCATCCGTGCACCACATCGCCGGTGCGACTTGCTAAGCGCAC
>JBEHCB010000040.1:0-3119 GCA_041192885.1 Actinomycetota bacterium | reverse complement strand
CCATCCCCGTGCCGCGATAGCCGATCTGTTTGGTCTCGATCGGCGGTCGCTCGCCACAGCCCGCCAGAATGCCGAGCGTGGCGATCGCCGCCATCAAACGCATGTGGATTTTCATTGTGCGGCTCCTGAGGTGAGCGCCGGATCGGGCAGCGGTTCGAAAGTGGTCGGATAAACCGGCGCAACACCGTGCTTCACCGCCCACAGATACCAGTTGTCGACCACCGTTCCGGTGAGCAGGATGCCGATACCGCCCGTCAGCGTGCACAGCACCGCAAACCACCAAGCCCAACGATGGATCGACTCCATGGTCGCGTTGAACCCCATCGTCCAACGCCAGAAGAGCGCGGCGCGCTCGGAGGCCGTACCGCGATCGAGCACCTGCTCGACTTCGCGCTCGCCGCCGAATCGGCTGACCGCCATGATCGTGCCGGCGTGCATCGCGAACAGCAGCACCGAGCCGTACAGAAACACGATCGACAGCGCGTGGAACGGGTTGTAGAGCAAGTTGCCGTAACGCAAAGAAAACGCCGCCGTCCAGTCGAGGTGCGCGAAGATGCCGAAGGGCACTCCCTCCGACCAGCTGCCCATCAGCACCGGGCGAATGAAGCCGAGCACCAGGAACAGGAAGATCGCCGAAGCGAACGCCCATGCCGTGTGCGTGCCCATCTTCAACTTGCGCGCGAGGTTGTACGTGCGCACCCACCACAGCAACACCGACATGGTCAGGAAGAACCCGGCCATCAGATGCCAGCCGCCGTCTTTGAGCGGCGGAATGCGCAAGCCGTATTGCGGCGCCGGCGGTTCGAGCGCGAGCCAGAACAGCTGGCGAATGAACTGCATCGGGTTCCAGTTCACCGAGGCGAGCATGTTGAGGCCCACGATCTCGAAGGCGATGATGAAACACAGGATCGACGCGAAACCCGTGCTGCCGAGATAGAACGGTCCTATCTGCGCATCACCGATCTTGCCGAGCCAGTAGTTCGCGCTCGCCTTGACGCCGCGCACCCAGACGCCACGCGGGTCGTGGGGAACGCCGGGATAATGCGGTGCAGCGACCTGCACGCGGGTAAAGAGGTTTTGATATTCGGCCATGTGTGCTTACCTCAATTCCAGATGGGCAGGTTGAGCCACCACGCCCACCAGTCTGTCCAGCTACGGGTCCAGAACGGACCGCTCACCACGATGCAGATCGCACTCCACACACCCGCGTTGATCGCGAGCAGGAGTCCGAAGCGATGGATACCGAGCGTGCCGATCGAGTAGCCGATGTTGTCGCGGAAGAACGTGTTCTCGTGTTCCGCGCCCTTGACCACTTCACCCTTCGCCGGATTCAGCGCCGACAGCACGAGCGAGCCGTGCAGCGCGAGCGCCAGCACCGTGGTGAAGAAGAACGTCACCGCCACCATGTGCGCCGGGTTGTAGTGGAAGTGCAGGTATTGGTACGCCACGTTCGACACCCAGTCGAGATGACTGTAGATGCCGTAGGGGAACGCGTGACCCCAGCCACCGAGCAGCAGCGGTCTGACCACCTGCAGCGTCACGTAGGCGAGGATCGCGCTACCGAAAGCGACCGGCACGTGAAAGCCCATGCCGAGCTTGCGACAGATCTCCACCTCGCGCAGCGCCCACGAGACGAATGCGCCCACCGCGCAGATCGTCACCAATTGCCAGATACCGCCCGCCTCGAGCGGTGCCAGTCCAAGCCCGTAGCTCAGATCTGGTGGCGCGATGCTGATCTGCCAGAGGTTCCAAGTCGGCCCCAGGGCCGCCCCGTACACCAGCAGCGCAGTACCCAGCAGCGAAAAGAACGCTGCGGTCACGCCAAAGAATCCGACGTAAAAAGCGCCTATCCAGAAGTCGAACAGGTCGCCGCCAACCAGGGTTCCACCCCTGATCCGATACTTTCTTTCGAAGTTGAGCATTGCCATGACTGTTCCCCGTCAAGCTCTGCGGGAGTTCCCGCCCTTCATTTATCTTTGATCCCGATGCGTCGGGCGACGGACTGCGAGTACGAGACCCGTAGTCCGCCGCCGTTCGCCATTCAAAGGTCAGTTCGGCAGCGGAGCATTGTGCTGCACGTTGCTGGCGGAAGCCGGAGCCTCAGCCAAGCAGGTGCCGCTGCCCTTGCCGTCGAGCCAGCACGAATACTTGGTGCTAAGTTGCACGAAGTGATTCGTGGCTACGATCGAAGCGACAGCGATGCCGCCGACGATGATCACCTTGCGGGGATCCATAACCATCCATATACGCCACATAGTTTTTCTCCTGAAAAATTCGATGAGTGATCAGAACCAGGGAACCCAGTTCCAGATCAGGTAGTGAGCGGTCGCGGAAACCGCGAACCACAACCAGGTGCTCATCCAGAAGAACCGGTTGATGGCACGTGCCTCATCCGGCGTGGCTCCTGAAATGCTCTTTCCATCAGCCATTTCCAATTACCTCCTAAACAACGTTGCTTTTCCGCGCATTCCCGCGCGGCAGGGATTGTCGGCTGCGACCCGGGTCACAACCTGCGGCAACCACCGAAGTGGCCACCGCCCGACAATGCGTTCCCCCTCACGACTCTCGGTCGTTTGCATGAAATTCCCTCTCATGCGGCACGTCCTCCGGCGAGCTCCGCCCGCGCACATGCAACGCGGGCCACCGTGATGCGCTCTTCGCCCGCAAGACGCGCATCGCGCTCGGCGCGATCACGCAATCTCTTGGCCGCAGAAATGCGCACCAGATAAGGTTCGTTGGCGACGATCTCGTCGAGCAGTGCGAGCGCCTCGGCATCCCAGGGGCTCGCCTCGCGCAACAGACGCGCAGGTGTGGCATCGACTTTGTCCATCTCGGTACCGAGCGGCAAAATGTTGAACAGCGCATCGAACAGCGCGTTGCACACTTCCTGCACGAGATAGGTAGCGCCGGCGTAGCCCATGAAGGGCGTGCCGGTATGGCGCCGAATGATCGCTCCCGGAAAAGACGCCGGGACGTACATCGCACGAGGTCCGAGCTCGGCCAGGTACATACGCTCGTTATAACTGCCGAATAGCACGAGGGGGGTTTTCTCGCGTACCGCTTGACGAACAGCCACGTTGTCGGGCTTGACTCCGGGCTGCCGCGCAAACGAGAACATG
>JBEHCB010000039.1:0-3896 GCA_041192885.1 Actinomycetota bacterium | reverse complement strand
CTGGGGCGAGCGCGTCGGTGTTTCCGTGATCCGCAAGGAGGCTGGCGCGGACCCGGCCTCGGTCGCCTTCGATGCTTATGCACACGCGGCAGCAGCCGGCGCCGATGTGTTGTTGGTCGACACTGCCGGCCGCCTGCACACAAAGCAGGGTCTGATGGATGAGCTCGGAAAAGTGGCGCGGGTGCTCGGCCGCCACGGCGACATCGCGCACACGGTGCTGGTTTTGGATGCCACGACTGGCCGCAACGGCCTCACTCAAGCCCGCGTGTTCAGCGAGGTGGTGCCGGTGACCAGCATCGCCCTCACCAAATTGGATGGCACCGCCAAGGGCGGCATCGTGATTTCAGTGCAACGCGACCTCGGCATTCCGGTGTCTCTGGTCGGCCTGGGTGAAGGGCCGGATGACCTCGCCTACTTCGACCCAGCCGCATTTGTGGACGCACTGCTGGACTGACACTCGACTGACATAGGCGCAGGCTCGTTACGAGCGCGAAACAAACACCGCCCAACTTTCACGAATTCGAAACACAAGAGTGTGATGTGTGCAACATCGCGCCAGCATCCTTTCCCCATCTGAATGAAGCAGGAGGCGATGATGCAACTGTCCGCTGGCGATACCGCATGGGTCTTGGCGAGCACCGCGATGGTCTTATTCATGACCCCCGGCCTGGCGTTCTTCTATGGTGGGATGGTCCGGGGCAAGAGCGTCATCAACATGATGATGATGTCCTTCGTCACCATCGGCGTTGTCAGCATCCTCTGGGTGTTGTTCGGATACTCGTGGGCATTCGGCGACTCCGGGTCGGCGTTCATCGGATCCTTTGCCCCAGTCCGACTGGAATCGCTGGTGGGCGGATTCCCCAACAACGGCGGGCAATACGCCATCCCGCACCTGGCGTTCGTGGCGTTCCAGTTGATGTTCGCCATCATCACTCCGGCGCTCATCAGCGGCGCAATCGCCGATCGTGCCCGTTTCGCCGCATGGATCGTGTTCATCGCTGTGTGGACCACGATCGTTTACTTCCCGGTGGCGCACTGGGTGTTCGATTTCGGAACTAAAGCGGAGGACGGCACTGTGACTGGTGCCGGCTGGCTGGCCAAACTCGGCTTACTCGATTTTGCTGGCGGCACCGCGGTTCACATCAACGCTGGCGCTGCAGCACTGGCTCTGGCCATCGTTTTGGGTCGTCGCGTCGGTTTCCGCAAAGACCCGATGCGCCCGCACAACGTTCCCTTGGTGCTCATCGGCACTGGCTTGCTGTGGTTCGGCTGGTTTGGCTTCAACGCCGGCTCTGCTCTCGGTGCGACAGACACAGCGGCTCTGGCGCTGCTGAACACCCAAGTTGCCACTGGCGCAGGTTTGGTGGGTTGGTTGATCGTCGATCGAATCCGCGATGGGCACTACACCAGCATCGGCGCTGCATCAGGTGCAGTTGCAGGTCTGGTTGCAATCACACCGGCATGTGCGTTTGTTGCGCCGTGGGCTGCAGTGGTCATCGGCCTCGCCGCTGGCGCTGTCTGTGCGCTGGCAGTCTCGTTGAAGACCGTGCTCGGATACGATGACTCGCTGGATGTGGTCGGCGTCCACCTGGTTGGCGGTTTCGTGGGCTGCTTGCTGATCGGATTCCTCGGCACAACCTCCGTCAACGGCGCGGGCGCCGATGGTGTGCTGTACGGGGGCAGTTGGAGTTTGTTGGGCAAGCAAGCTTTGGGCTCCGGCGCAGTGGCGGTGTACTCCTTCGTAGTCACGCTGGTGCTGGCGATGGTCATCGACAAGCTCATCGGCTTCCGGGTTACCGCCGCCGATGAAGTGGAAGGCATCGACTCTGTCGAGCACGGCGAATTGGCTTATGCGCGGCGTGTGTCGATCCCGGACATCGTTGACAACCCGGTGGAGGAGCAAGAGCACTCGCTGTTCGGCCGCAGTGAATCCTGATCGACAACCTCGGACTTCGGCCATTGGGTAGGGTGCCGATGTGTTCGGCCAACTTTCGGAGCGCATCAACGCCAGCTTGAAGAGTCTGCGCGGCAAAGGGCGCATCACCGAAGACGACATCGATGAGGCAGTGCGCGAGCTGCGAATCAGCTTGCTCGAAGCCGATGTCGCATTGCCCGTAGTCCGCGATTTCTGCGCGAGAGTCAAAGAGCAGGCACTTGGCGCCGAGGTTGCCGCATCGCTGAACCCAGCTCAGCAAATCATCAGCATCGTGCACGCCGAGTTGGTCCGAGCCCTCGGTGGCAGCGCCCGGCGTCTGCGCTTTGCAAAATCCGGGCCGACAGTCATCGCCCTAGCCGGATTGCAAGGTGCGGGTAAGACCACCTTGGCCGGCAAACTGGCCCACCATTTGAAATCTGCCGGCCACACGCCGGTGCTCGTCGCCGCTGACCTGCAGCGGCCCAATGCGGTCGATCAATTGAAGGTGGTCGCGGAAACCGCTGGCGTGCCTGTCTTCGCCCCCGAACCCGGCAACGGCGTCGGCGATCCGGTTCAGGTCTCACGCGACGGTGTTGCCTACGCGCAGCGGCATGTCCACGATGTTGTGATTGTCGACACCGCCGGCCGCCTCGCCATCGACGACGATCTGATGAGCCAACTCACGGCGATCCGCGCAGCGGTCACCCCAGACGAGGTCCTGCTGGTCGTCGATTCCATGACAGGTCAGGACGCGGCCAACACCGCGGCGATTTTCAATGAGCGGGTCGGCATCGACGGCGTCGTGTTGACCAAGCTCGATGGTGACGCCCGTGGTGGCGCGGCGTTGTCGGTTGTCGGTGTGACGGGCCAGCCGATCCTGTTCGCATCGACCGGCGAGAAGGTCGCAGACCTCGAGGTGTTCCACCCCGATCGGTTGGCCAGCCGCATCTTGGACATGGGCGATGTGTTGACCTTGATCGAGCAATCGCAACAGGCATTTGACGCTGACGCCCAAGAGCGCCTCGCTGCCAAGCTCACCCGCGATGACACCTTCACATTGGAGGACTTCCTCGAGCAGATGCAGCAACTGCGAAAGATGGGCTCGCTGTCGAAGATGATGGGGATGCTGCCGGGGATGGCGCAGATGAAGGACCAACTCGAAGGAGTGGACGAGAACGAACTGGTTCGGGTGCAAGCCATCATCCAGTCGATGACCCCGGCCGAGAGGCAGGACCCGAAAGTGCTTGACGCTCGCCGCCGCGTGCGTATCGCTAATGGATCTGGCACGACGGTGATGGAAGTGAACTCGCTGGTCAAGAGATTCACGGCGGCCGCGGCGATGATGAAGCAGATGGGCAAGCGCGGTGGGATGCCGTCGATGCCGCCAGGAATGGGGCTGCCACCGGGGATGGCGCCAGGCATGGGCGGTCTCGGCGGCTATGCCGGGGGCAAAGGCAAGAAGGACGCCAAGAAGAAGAAGTCGAAGGGAAAGTCCGGCCAGGCACCGCGCCGCGGCGGCCGCTGACGCACACGCCACCAGGGTGGGGGCTCTCAGAGGGGCCGTGGCAGACTACGCACTCGCGTGGCGCATCCGGCGCAAGCCCTCTACTTGCGCGCCGATGCCGACCATCACTGGTTTGGTACCCGCCTGACCCACGGCGTGTGCGCACACACCCCCGACCAAAGCACCATTCAATGAGGAGTCGAACGCCACCGTGGCTGTCAAAATCAAGCTGAAGCGCCTGGGTAAGAAGCGCAACCCGCAGTACCGCATCGTTATCGCCGACTCGCGCACCGCCCGTGGCGGACGCGCCATCGAGGAGATCGGCATTTACCAGCCCAAGCAGGAGCCGAGCCTGATCCGCGTGGATTCAGAGCGCGCTCAGTACTGGCTGGGTGTCGGCGCACAGCCGACGGAAGCAGTCGAGGCGATCCTCAAGGTCACCGGCGACTGGCAGAAGTTCAAGGGACTGCCGGGTGC
>JBEHCB010000038.1:0-2630 GCA_041192885.1 Actinomycetota bacterium | reverse complement strand
CGGCACCTTCCCCGGTTCTGCGAAGTCGACATCGCTGTCGGAATATCCAGGCAAGGGTCGTGCAACTGGCGGCGTGCGCTGCCACAAGTTCCTCAAAGGCGAAGACCACCTGGCACTGGCTGCCGTCGTCACAAGCGAACCCGTTGCTACCACTGCAGCAGGTGTGCCGGTGGCTCTGCCCGTGGCGATGGCCGGCAAACGCGATGGCAGCGGCGCTGCATTGCAGCGCACAGTCTCCGCCGTCGGCGACGCAACCGGCACTGCGGCGCTGTGACGCATGGCCACCGGCGATTCTCCCATTACATGCAGCCAACTGGCGCGGATTAGCAACGAGCAGCTGCTCGGCACAGCGAGCTGGGCTCGCGCGTGGCTGCTAGTCGAGAATCGCGATCCCTGGCCATCGCACGCGGTCAACGATGGTGTCCCTGCCGAGCTTCGACAACAGATTGCAGGCGCAGGCTGGAACGCGCAGTTCGTCCGCGAGTTCGACGATCGAGCAAGGACATCGCCGTGGCGGGTGTGGTTCGCCGATGCAGCCAAGCAGGCAGCGTGGATGTGGCACGCGGATTCTCAAGAACATCAATTGCAAGTGATTAAGGATTTGTTATCAGGCAATCCGCAACCGGGTGAGCAGGTGTCCGACCCGTTCCTGCTGGTGTGCACCAACGGAAAACGCGATGCGTGTTGCGCGGTGTCCGGGCGCGCGATCTTGGAGACAGTGCTGGCCGAAACCGAGCATGCAGCTCGATCGCCCATCGCTTTGGAGAGCACTCATCTGGGCGGGCATCGTTTCGCGGGAGTCGTCGTGAGCCTGCCGCAGAGCTATCAATACCGATGCGATGACGGGGCACATGCGTTACGCATTCTGAACGATGCTCGCCATGGCCTCGTCCATTCCACCGGTTTGCGTGGGCACACTGCCCGGCAAGCACCCGAGCAGATCGCTGAGATCGCGGTTCGCGAACGGCTTGGAATGTGGCAACCCGACCGCGACAACACCATGGAGTGCGACATTGATGGCGACACAGCACAAGTGCGAGGGCAGGTAGCCGGTCGCAACTTCCACGCGTCACTGACCGCGACCATCGGCACACCGAGGCCGGAATCGTGCGGCGGCGATCCCAAGCCGCTTCGCACTTGGTCCATTGCCGGCGTGGACATCTCCTGAGCGCTTCGGTTCGCACTTAGACACCAACGGCGGCCGCAACCAGCGCAGGCAGCGCCTGCCCAGCAGCACTAGCCTTGCGGCGTGAATTCGCGCGTGGATGTGGATCTGCTGGTCGTTGGCGCAGGCCCGAGCGGCCTCTACGCGGCTTATTACGCAGGGTTTCGCGGCTGGTCCGTGGCCGTGATGGACAGCTTGGAAGAACCTGGCGGCCAGATCGCGGCGATGTACCCGGAGAAGGCGATCTACGACGTTGCAGGGTTCCCCAGTGTGTTGGGACGAGACCTGGTGTCAGCGCTGCTTGAACAGGCGAACCAGTTCTCGCCCACGTGGCTGCTGTCGAACCGCGCCAGTGACCTGGTGACCAACGCCGATGGAAGTTTGACCATCACCAGCGACTGCGGAACGGTTGTGACCGCAAAGGCGATGGTGGTCACCGGCGGTATCGGCTCGTTCACGCCGCGGCCCCTGCCGGCGGCGGCCGACTGGCAGGGCACCGGCCTGGTGCACTTCGTGAAGTCGCCGGCTGATTACGCCGGCAAAGACATCGTCATCATCGGCGGCGGCGACAGCGCATTCGACTGGGCTGCGATGCTCGCGCCGATTGCAGCGTCGGTGACCATGGTGCACCGGCGCGACAATTTCCGAGGTCATGCGGCCAGTGTCGAGCATGTCAAATCCCTCGGTGTTCCGATCATCGCGCCAGCCGAGGTCGCGGCGCTCAAAGACGCCGACGGCGGCAACTCAGGCGCACTCGCATCCATTGACTTGACTCACTCCGACGGCAGCACTTCCGTCCTGAAAGCGGATGCGTGCATCGCCGCTTTGGGATTCATCGCCGACCTCGGGCCGATCGCAACCTGGGGAGTGCAGATCGAAGGTCGCAAGGTGGTCGTCTCGCGCACCATGGAGACTCATGTGCCCCGCGTTTATGCGGCAGGTGACATGGCCACTTATGAAGGCAAGGTGCCCCTGATCAGCGTCGGCTTCGGCGAAGCTGCCACTGCGGTCAACAACGCCGTCGTTTACATCAACCCAGACTCACATGTGTTTCCCGGACATTCGTCAGGCTGAGAGAGGGCACCATGCCAATCATCCACATCCACTTGCTCGAAGGTCGCGATGCGACCAAGCGTCACCGGCTGATCGAGCAGGTCTCCCAAGCGACGGCAACGGCTCTGGAGATCCCTATCGACAAAGTCACTGTCGTGCTGCACGAGATGAACGCGGATAACTACGGCACGGCTGGAATTCCGCAAGCAGTGCGCAACAGCACTGCCAACTGATGCTCAAGCGTCAATCTGCGCGCGGTCGATCTGCGCTGCTCCTGCGACGATGAAGTCCTTGCGCGGCGGAACCTCGCTGCCCATCAGCAACTCGAACACATCCGATGCGGCATGGGCATCAGCAACGGTGATGCGCCGAAGCTGGCGGGTCGCCGGATCCATGGTTGTCTCCCGCAATT
>JBEHCB010000037.1:0-9286 GCA_041192885.1 Actinomycetota bacterium | reverse complement strand
CACCCTCGGCCACCACAACCGGGTGATAGGCCAGACGACGAGGGTGCGAATCAGGTGGTACAGCACGAGCGCAAGCCTAGGTCGCCGCAGGTGCAATTGCTGTTTACAGTGCCGCTGTGATCAGCACGCCGAAAGAGCCGTCTGATGCCGGCGACGATTCGGCCTGGAACGACATCATCGCCCGACTCGACGGCGAGGTGTTCTCTGATGTGCCGGACATCATCTCCACCGGTCACAGCCATCCATCGCTGGCGCAGGAAAGCTCAACGGACGACGCAGAACTGCACGACGAAGGCAGCCGCGATCCCGATGCGTTCATCCCGCCCGATCCGCCGCCGGTGCGCGTGTCCCGAAACACGAAGATCGGTTGGGGTTGCATCGCAGGTGGGCCGATCATTTATGCGGGGGCCGAAACGGCCGGGTTGCTGGACGACGCAGTGCAGGTGCTGTCGTTCGGATTGCTGATCGGCGGAGCGTTCATGCTGTTGCGCAACCTGTCCAGCACTCAGCCAGAGGATGAGGACTCAGCGCCTGTCTGAGTCAGCCCTTTGTGCGGGCCAAGTCCGCGGCGCCGATGAGGCCCGCGTCATTTCGCAATGTCGCGACACGCAATGGGATCGCCCGCTGCAGGTCGACCAACACCCGCCGCTCGTAGGCCTCGCGAAGCGGGCGCATGAGCAGTTCTCCTGTCTCGCTGACACCCCCGCCGATGACGAAAGCACCCGGGTCCAACACCGCAACCAAGTCGGCCAAGCCGATGGCGATGTTGTCAGCTAAGTCGGCGAATGCTTGCAGCGCGAGTTCGTTGCCCGCTTCGGCGGCTGCGGTGATGTGAGTGCCGGTGATACCGGTCACGCTGCCGTCGCCGAGGTCCTTCAATGCTGTGGCGTCAGCCGATGCGACCGACGCAAGTTCACGGCCGATGCGCACGAGGGCATTCCCACTTGCGTACTGCTCCCAGCAGCCGACCTTCCCGCAGGGGCAGGGCAAGCCGCCGGGTACCAAAGTCAGGTGGCCGATCTCAGCGGCCATCCCTTGCGCGCCAATGAAGAGGTTGCCATCGATGATGATGCCGCCGCCGACGCCGGTGCCGATGGTCACCGCCACCAAGTCGCGGACACCCTGGCCGGCACCGAATCGGTATTCACCCCAAGCGGCGACATTCGCGTCGTTCTCAAGTGTCACATCGCAGCCGAGCGCCTCGCGCAACATCGCCCGAGCTGGCACATCGCGCCAGCCCAGATTCGGCACCACAACGGCGATGTCGCGCGGGGTGTCCAGGAACGCCGGCAGACCGATTCCAATGTGCGCGGACTCGATGCCGGTGCTTTCAGCGAGGCCGGCAACAGCGCCAGCGATCGCGGCGACTACCGAAGCGGGCGACTTGTCTGCCACCTCTTCGCGAACTCGGCTCACGATCGCGCCCTGTTCGTCCACCAAACCTGCGGCGATCTTCGTGCCGCCGACATCAACCCCGATGGCGTACTGCTGGCTCATATGCACTCCCCAGGAATCTCGCTGAATGCGCGGGAGCCTACGCCGTTAGAGCATGGGCATAACACCCTGGCAGGCACCATAATCCGCGCATGAAAACGCATTGGCAGGAACCGCGCCGAACCGCGATGCCGCCGTGGCTGACCTTGCTTGACGCGATCGACACACAAGCAGCCAGCCGGCCGGACGCGCTTGTCGCGTCGATCCTGCACGGCGAGACATTCGGCGAACACCGAACAGCCGCACAAAGGCAAGATGACATCCGCACTGCTGCGCGCGGATTCATCGCCGCCGGCGTTCGGCCCGGAGATCGCGTGGCAATCTTGTCGCGCAGCCGTTACGAGTGGACCGTTCTCGATTGCGCCATCTGGCAATGTGGTGCGGTCACCGTGCCGATTTATGAGACTTCGTCGGCAGACCAGATTCAATGGATTCTGAACAACTCCGGCAGCGTGGCCTTGGTCGTGGAAAGCCACGAGAACCTGGCGCTGGTGAACTCGGTGCGCGCTGACTGCCCTGCGCTGGCCCACGTGTGGTGTCTGGATGACGGGGCGATGCAGCATCTGGCCGATGGGGGCCGCGGTGTCAGCGATGACGCTCTCGCTCTAGCGCGTGCCACCGCGAACCACGACAGCATTGCCACCGTTATTTACACATCCGGCACCACTGGCCGGCCGCGCGGGTGCACGCTCACACACGGCAACTTGGTGTTCGAGGTGTCGACTCTGCTCGAAGCAATCCCCGATGCGATACCCACCGATGCAGTGACGGTTTTGTTCCTTCCGCTTGCGCACGTTTTTGCCCGGGTACTGCAGGCGACCTTCTTGGCTCAAGGGGCGCAAATCGGATATGTCAGTGATGTTAAGCAGTTGCTGCCTGCACTTGCTGACTTGCAGCCGACGATCATCGTCGCAGTCCCACGCGTTTTCGAGCGGCTGATCAACACCGCCACCCACAACGCCGAAGTCGCAGGCAAGTCAGCGATCTTCGCCAAGGCGCTGGATGCTGCCCGTGACTACAGCATCGCTATGGATACCGGGCGCATCTCGATTGGGATGCGCGCCAAGCATGCGCTGTTCGACCGACTTGTCTACAAGAAGATGCGCGCGGTCCTCGGAGGCCGCCTCACGTGGGTCATCTCCGGTGGTGCACCGCTGGGATCCCGTCTGGGACACATCTTCCGTGGCATCGGCACCACCATCTACGAGGGCTACGGCCTGACTGAGACGTCGGCTGGCACCAGCCTCAACCGGGGCACGGCGAAAATGCGAAACCCGCATTTCACGATGGGCTCCGTCGGCCGACCAGTGCCCGGCACGTCCGTTCGCGTCGCCGAAGACGGCGAGCTGCAACTTCACGGCCCGCATGTGTTCCGCGGATATTGGCACAACGAAGAGGCAACCGCTGCCGCGTTCACTGAGGACGGATGGTTCCGCACCGGAGATCTCGGACATATCGATGACAACGGTTTCATCCACATCACCGGGCGTGCAAAGGAAATCTTGGTCACTGCCGGCGGGAAGAACGTGGCACCCGCGGTGCTGGAGGACCCGATCAATGCCTCTTTCCTCGTCGCTAGCAGCATGGTGGTCGGCGATGCGCAACCCTTCATCGGCGCCCTGGTGACCATCGACCGCGATTCGCTCACGCTGTGGTTGCGCCGTCAGCAACGACCAGAAGCGACCAGCGTCACCGATTTGGTGGACGACGACGCCCTTCGGGCAGAGATCCAGCGCGTCATCGACCAAGCGAACCTACGTGTCTCGCAGGCCGAACAAATCCGCAAGTTCGTGATTGTCGACTCTGAGTGGACGGTGCTCGGCGGGCAGTTGACGCCGTCATTGAAATTAAAGCGCTCAGTGGTGATGCAGCAGCACCAAGCGGATGTGGATCGCCTGTACGCCTGAGGTTGCAGTACCCACTGGTCGCGCAGTAATTAACCGACGCGACCAAAGCCACTGAGGTGGCGAGATTCCCAGCGATCGTTCAATCGCGTGATGGTGACATCAACGCGCGGGTTGAGTGCGTGGACGATCTTCCCGTTGCCGATGTACATCGCCACATGGTGAGCTCCGCGACGGAAGAAGAACACCAGGTCGCCAGGCTTCAACTTCGAGCGCGACACTGACCTGGTCACGCGCATCTGCGCCCGGGAGTAGTGCGGCAGTGACACTCCAGCGTGTCGGTAAGCAGCCGTAGTCAGGCCGGAGCAATCGAAAGAGCGCTCTCCTTCAGTGAAGGCGACGTAAGGCTTGCCAACCTGCTTCAGGGCGTAGGACAGCGCGCGAGCGGCAAGTGGGCTGACGCCCTTAGGCACCTTGTATTTACTCGAGCCCTTGCCCTTGTTCTTCGCCCACGCCGCTGCGGCACGGCGCGCTTCAGCCAATTGGCGCTTGCGGCGTTCCCGTTGCTGCGCCTCGTAAATTGCCCGCGCGCGACCCTTCAGCGAGTTGAGCACGCGGTTTGCCGCAGCGAACTTCGACTGCATGGCGCGGCGGTGCTGATTCATCCGAGTCACGACTTTGGCCTGTTCCGCCCGGACCGCTGCGATCTCACCGCGGTTGCGCTCCAAGGTGAGACGAGTTGATGTCACCCGCTGCAGTTGCGCGCCTTGGCGTGCGCCGATCATGGCGAGGATCTCGCTGCGGTCCAGCAGGCTGCTGGGGCTGGTCGACAGCAGCAACTCCAACGATGGGCTGACGGTGCCTGATGTGTACGCGCGCACCGCAATCGCATCGATGGATGCCTGAAGACTGCTCATGCTCCGTTCGCTGCGGCGGACTTTCCGTTCGATCGAGGCGAGACGGGCATCGAGGCGCTGCTGTTCGGCGCGAGCCTCGCGATAAGCCTCCGCCGCACTTTCAGCTTCGGCCTGGAGATCATCGACCTGGTTGGTGATCCGCTGGATTTGACGCCCCAGATCGTCAGCGTGAGCAGCCGGAGTGGCAGCGGGGCTCAGCCAGGATGCGCCGAAAACCATGACCAGTGCCACTGTGATGAGACGCGTGCGCGGGGTGAACGGAGATCGCGGCTGGCGCTCAGGTTGAGCCGCCAGCCCACCCCCTGAATCAGCCGTGCGCGCGAATCTCACACGGGTGAGTCTAGTTAGGTGGGGCTAAACGGCTTCGGAGACCAAGCGCAGCGGCGGTACTAAGCCGGCGTTAGAAAGCACTGTCAGCGCCCGATATTCGGAGTCTTGCAGCTCCACCGGCGCGGGTACCCCGAGCAGGGCGGTGACCACGCAGTCGGCACACGCATCCGCAGGGGCCTTGCACTGTCCGCAATCAATCAGCATGCAATCAGGTTAGGCCGATGGTCTGACATCGGCGGGACTCATGCACCCAGCAGTCGAGCACAGCCGAAGCACCTCCATCGGCGAGCACCGACCGGGCTCGAGCGATGTTCCGCGCCAATGCCTCGTTGCAGTCCTCTCGGGTGTCGCCAGCGCGTTCGACTGCGACCAACGCCATCGCGGCGTTCATCACCACACAATCTCGGATCGCATCGATCTGCACGCCCGGCATTGCAGCCGTGGACGCCGACGGCGCCAACACCTGCCGCAGCACTTCGGCATTGAAGTTGGCATCGCCGCCGGCCAGAGCACCCGGTTGCGCTGGTGCGATATCGAAATCGCCCGCATGCACTTCGTAAGTGATGCCGCTCGGCGCCCAGACCTGAGTAGCAGCAGCGGTTGAAACCTCGTCCAAGCCATCCAGTCCGCGCACCACCAATGCGTAGGCACCGCGCTCGGCAAGCACCTGAGCCATCAACGGCGCTCGCATGTGGTCAGCGCAGCCGACCAACATCGCCGTCGGCTGCGAGGGGTTGGCCAACGGGCCGATGAGATTGAAGACCGTGGGATGCGGCAGCGACTTTCGGACGGCCGCGGCGTGCCGCATTGATGAATGGAAGACAGGCGCAAAACAAAAGCCGATACCTGCGTCGCGAACGCATTCCTCGACCGCGGCCGCCGGCAGGTCGATGGCAATGCCTAGTGCCTCCAGCACATCCGCAGAGCCGGTCATGCTGGTGGCGGCGCGGTTACCGTGCTTCACCACGGGCACGCCAGCTGCCGCACAGACGATGGCCGCCATAGTGGAGATGTTCACGCTGTGGTGGCCATCGCCGCCGGTACCGACGATGTCGATGTGCTCGCCGGCGACAGTCACCGGTGTGGTTCTGGCCAACAACACTTCCAAGATGCCGGCAATTTCGTCGGCACTCTCCCCTTTGTCGTGCAGCCTCACCAACACCGACGCGACAGCGTCGGCTGGGGCTTCACCTGAGTAGACAGATTCAGCGAACCACGCGGAGTCGGCTCGGGAGAGGCTTTCACCGGCAACTAAGCGATCTGCAAGTCGCTGCCAGCCGGCGGCCGAGTTCAACTCAGATGACTGGTTGCCAGCATCTGACATACGAGGTTCCGATTCAGCCGATGGTGGCGACAGCGTCGCCGGTGCGCCTGGCCAGCAGGCCTTCAACCGCGCTGGCCACAGCCCGCGGGTCTATTGGGTGGGTGAGGACGGCATCTGCCTTCGACCACGCGGCCAACCATCCATCAGCGGCGCGGGCAACGATCACAGCGGTTGCTGGCGCATTGAAAATCTCGTCTTTGATCTGCCGGGCAACCCCCATGCCACCGGCAGGAGTCGCTTCCGCATCAAGCAGGGCGACATCGATGCGTCGACCGCCGATGCCTTTGTCCAGGGCCGCCATCAAGGCAGGCAGAGTCGCAAAATGAGCGATCTCCAAGCGCGGACCGTCGACACCGATGCGGTCGCCCAGCGCCAGCTCAACCTCACTGCGCACGGCGGCTTCGTCGCTGTAGACGGCGACGATGGCGGTCCCGGCCGAAGCTGCAGATTGGGCGTCATGCGCCTGCGAAGTTTGGTCCTGCGCCATGGCTCCACATTATCGGCTGGGCCCGCGGGCGGCGCGCTCGCGACACCCGCCGCCAGGGCGTATGGGCGAACGTTCATTACGCGCGGCGCAGTGGCAGGATAGGCGGCATGGCTACAGCCCCCGCGGCAACTCGTGCCCCTACCGGCTACACCCCTTCCGCCGACCGACCCAACCTGGTGTCAGTCGGCGTCATTGTGTGGCTGGCCAGCGAGCTGATGTTCTTCGCGGCGCTGTTCGCGATGTACTTCTCAATCCGGTCAATCCACCCGGACTTGTGGGCCACTGAGACCGAGCACCTGAACTTGCCGTTTGCGGCGGTGAACACCTTCGTGCTGGTGATGTCCAGCGTCACGTGCCAAATGGGCGTGTTCGCGGCAGAGAAGGGCAATGTCAAAGGCCTGCGCCGGTGGTTCGTGCTGACCTTCATCATGGGCGCTTACTTCATCGGCGGCCAGGTTGCCGAGTACTCCGAGCTCGTCGCACACGGAGTCACTCTGCAAGCCAACGGCTACGGCTCGATGTTCTACCTGACCACCGGCTTCCACGGCCTCCACGTGACCGGCGGCCTTATCGCCTTCCTGTTGGTGCTTGGACGCACCTACGCCTCTCGTCGCTTCACACACCGCCAAGCGACCACAGCGATTGTCGTCTCTTACTACTGGCACTTCGTCGATGTGGTGTGGATCGGCCTGTTCTTCGCGATTTACGGGCTGCGCTGACCCATGCTGCCGAGAAGGGAACGAGTTGTGAACGTCTCCGCCAGCGCCCGCCGTCGCCCGTTTGCGGCGGGGGCCTTGTTGCTGATCGCATTGCTGACCACCGGCACCGCGTATGCCGTGACATCGTCAGCATTGACCCCTAAAGCTGCTGTTGCCGCCGATGCCGACTTGATCAGCAAGGGCAAGGCGCTCTTCACTGAAGGATGCTCGTCCTGCCATGGATTGGCCGGCCAAGGTGGCAGCGCTGGCCCGTCGTTGGTTGGCGTCGGCGCTGCAGCCGTCGACTTCCAAGTGGGCACCGGCCGCATGCCGATGGCTGGTGCTGAGGTCCAAGCTCGTCGCAAGCCGCCGGTCTACACGCAAGAAGAGATTGACGCGCTCGCCGCGTATGTCGCATCACTCGGCGCCGGACCGGATGTGCCGAAACCTGGCCAATACGACTTCAGCGGTGCGGATGTTGCTGCCGGTGGCGAGATCTACCGCCTCAACTGCTCGCAGTGCCACAACTACGCAGGCTCCGGCGGCGCGCTTTCCGAAGGTCGTGTCGCACCAACGCTGATGGATTCGACGCCGAAGCAGATTTACGAAGCCATGATCACCGGCCCGCAGTCAATGCCGGTATTCAGCGACAAGCAGATCCCCGCTGAGAAGAAGCAAGAGATCATCGCCTACATCAACTACCTGCAAAACGCGCCAGATCCCGGTGGATTCGCCCTCGGTCGCCTCGGACCCGTGACTGAGACCGTGTTCCTGTTCACATTGGCATTCGGTGTTCTGGTGGCGATCGCCATCTGGATTGGCACGAAAGCTCGGTAAGACCGAAAATTATCCGCGAGATACTCAACGAGACGACAAGGCTGCATCAATGAGCGACTCCTCCCACGGCCACGAAGTCGAGCCGGTTTCTTACCGAACCACCGACGAGCGCGGCCGCATCCTGCTGGGCCTGGACGAGCACCGTTCGCGTCGAACCGACACGAACCCGCGCGCCGAGAAGCGGGCGGAGCGCCAAGTTGCTGGCATGTTCGTCCTGTCCGCAGTGCTGTTTGTCGGGGCCATCGCCGCTTACTTGTTCGTGCCCAAGTACGACATCATCTGGGTGCCGGTCCTCGGCGATGTTTCGGCCAGCAACTTCAGCATCGGCGGAGCGATCGGCCTGGGCACTTTGCTCATCGGCATCGCAGCCATCCACTGGGCTCGTTCGTTGATGTCCGATGAGGAAGTGGTGCAAGAGCGCCACGATTTGCGCAGCAGCGATGAAGCGCGCGCAGAGTTGATCGAGAAGTTCCAGGAAGGAACCGCCGAGTCGGGCTTCCTCAAGCGCCCGATCATCCGCCGCAGTCTGTTGGGCGCCATGGCGTTATTCCCGCTGCCCTTGGCATTCCTCGTGGGTGACCTCGGCCCTGCGCCAGGAAACAAACTCCGCCACACGATGTGGGGCAACAAACCCCGCACCCGCATCATCAACCAAGGCAGCGGCGCCCTGGTCCGGCCAGAAGATCTGTCAGTCGGCGGCCTGATCAACGCCATCCCTGAAGGCCTGGTCGAGGTTGAAGAGGAAGAGCAGAGCCTCAATGAGCGCGCGAAGTCCGCGATCATCCTGGTGCGCATGAACCCCGAGGAACTGAAGTCCACCCAGGGCCCCAACTGGGACTACCAAGGCATCGTCGCCTTCTCGAAGATCTGCACCCATGTTGGCTGCCCTATCTCGCTGTATCAGCAACGCACGCACGCGCTGCTGTGCCCGTGCCACCAGTCGACCTTCGACCTCTCGGATTCAGGCAAGGTGGTGTTCGGCCCCGCCGCTCGCCACATGCCGCAGTTGCACCTCGATGTTGACGAAGAGGGATACCTTGTTGCGGTCGGCGACTTCGCCGAACCGGTCGGACCGAGCTTCTGGGAGCGCGGATGAGCACCTCAACCGAACCGACCACTGCGGTCGGCAAAGTCGCGAACTGGGCCGATGAGCGCTTCGGCGCCGCCAACGGCCTGCGCAACAACTTGCGGAAGGTCTTCCCCGACCACTGGTCATTCATGTTGGGCGAGGTTGCGCTCTATTCATTCATCATCTTGCTCCTGTCCGGCACCTACTTGACTCTGTTCTTCAAGCCGTCGATGGTCGAGGTTGTCTATAACGGCTCGTATGTGCCGCTCAAGGGCCTCAAGATGAC
>JBEHCB010000036.1:0-3467 GCA_041192885.1 Actinomycetota bacterium | reverse complement strand
TTTGCGCACCAACTCTGTCTCCGCGTCGTTACCCATTTACGCAACCGTCGGTGCAGTCTGCGCCGTCGCGGTCACGCTGACGCTGGGCGGGAAGTTGGGCCGCGACCCGGTGACGACGGTGCTCGCCGGAGTTGCCGTCGCTTCGTTTGCAACAGCGGTGCAGACCTATGTGCAACAACGCAACAGCAACACCCAGCGGCCAGTCTTCTCATGGATCCTGGGCCAGTTGACGGTGTCCGGGTGGGATTCGGTGCGCGCAGTCGCTGCTTACATCATTGCCGCAATCGTGGCGATGATCGTTCTGTCGCGACGGCTGGATGCACTGCAGTTGTCTGACGATGAAGCCGTGTCCCTCGGTATCAACCCCCAGCGCTTGCGCATCGTCACGATTGCTTGCGCGACGGTGGCTACCGCCGCGGCGGTGTCGGTCAGCGGGCTCATCGGATTCGTCGGCATCGTGGTGCCGCACTTGGTTCGCTATCTCACCGGCCGTTCGAGCATCCTGCTTCTGCCCATCATCACGCTGATCGGCGGCGCGTTCTTGGTCCTGGCCGACTTGGGTGCGCGAACACTGTTAGCACCCGCGGAAGTTCCGATCGGCGTCATCACCGCGTTCATCGGCGCCCCCTTCTTCTTGTTCATCCTGCGCACACGATCGGCAGGTTTGCGATGAACGCGCGAATGAGCGAACCGATGATCACGGTCGCAGCAATGCAGGTGAGCGCCCACCGACACACGATCGTCGCCGATGTCGACTTCACTGTCGAAGCTGGCGGCTGGTCGTGCATCATCGGGCCGAACGGCGCCGGGAAGACCACTGTCCTGCGGGTGTTGATCGGCGCGCAAGGCTTCTCGGGTTTGGTCCGCATTCACGGCGAAGCACTCGATGCTCGCGGGCAGCGCAATCGAGACTGCGCTTATGTAGCCCAACGGCCGGCGGCACCGGCAGGTATGAGAGTCCGTGAATATGTGGAGCTCGGCCGCTTCCCACACGACTCTTCGAAGGCATCACGCCGGGCCGGTGGTGCGATAGTCGACGATGCAATTGAGAAGCTGGAACTGCAGTCGCTGCAGCAGCGGCTGTTGACCTCGCTGTCCGGTGGCGAGATGCAGCGGGCCGCGATCGCCCGTGCGATCAGCCAACAAGCGCCGGTCCTGGTGCTGGATGAACCGACGAGTGCGCTCGACCTTCACCGACAACCGGCGATCTTGAATGTGATCGAGCAACACCGAGTCGAGCACGGCACGACGATTATCTGCACGATGCACGACCTGACCCTGGCGGCGATGTATGCGCAGGAGTTCATCGTGATGAACCACGGGCGAGTTGTCGACCAAGGTCGCGCCGACCAGGTGTTCGCCGGCGAGCACCTGGCGAATGCTTTCAACGACAACATCGACATCATTGCCGGCCCAGATGGAACTCCCATCATCTTGCCGCGGCGCAGCTGAGCATCCTGCAGCTTCGCGGCTACCTCGCTACTGTGGCGAACATGACGACTAATGCGCTGATGTTCTTCGACCCATCGTGCCCCTGGGCGTGGATCACTTCCCGATGGATGAAGGAGGTAGCTGCGGTTCGCGACGTCCAGGTCACTTACCGAGTGATGAGCCTCGCGGTCCTCAACGAGGGGCGCGAGCTGCCGGAGCAATATCTCGCACGGATGCAACAGGCCTACGGGCCGGTGCGAGTGTGCATCGCCGCGCAGCAACATGGCGGGTCGGACGCAGTCGACGCTCTGTACACCGAACTTGGCATGCGCTACCACAACGGCAAGCGCGACCTCGGCGACGCGTCAGTCATCAGCGAAGCACTCGAAGCCGCGGGCTTGCCCGCGGAGTTGGCAGCTGCGGCGACAAGCACGGATTACGACGACGCCTTGAAGGAGAGCCACCTGGAGGGAATGACCCCGGTTGGATTCGATGTCGGCACCCCGATCATCCATGTGCCCGGCCCTGATGGGTTGGTGGCGTTCTTCGGTCCCGTGATCACGCCCATCCCCCGCGGCGAAGCGGCAGGCAAGCTCTGGGACGGGGTGTTGCTGTGTGCAGCGACTCCCGGCTTCTACGAGCTCAAGCGCGGCCGGGACGTGCGACCCAGCTTCGAGTGACCAGCGCGGTCTCTGGCAAAGATTCAGCGCAGTCACCGCTAAGGAACTTCGTTTTACTCGCCATCGCGAACGCGTAAACCCAGCCCAAGCCCCATTCCCGACTATCTGAAAGACTCCCCCACTATGGCTACCTCGAACATCACCCGCGACGAGGCCGCGGCTCGCGCCGCGCTGCTCACCGTCGACTCTTATGCGGTCGACCTCGACCTCACCACCGACAAGCCCGGCAGCGATGAGCACTACTGGAGCACCACGACGGTGACCTTCAGTGCCACAACTCCCGGCGCAACGACCTGGATCGATCTCATCGCTCAGCCCGGCGCCGTCAGCGAGGTCATCCTCAACGGCGAGAGCCTTGACGCCGCGTCGCTGTACGACGGCTTCCGCGTGACCCTGCCGAATGTCGCCGCACAGAACACGCTGACCATCAAGGCGACCAACGACTACAACACCACCGGCGTCGGCTTGCACCGCCTGGTGGACCCGGCTGACGGCGAGGTGTACCTGTACACCCAGTTCGAGGAAGCAGATGCGCGACGCATGTTCGCCTGCTTCGACCAGCCGGACTTGAAGGCGACCTACGCATTCAACATCACCGCACCCGCCCACTGGCTCGTGATCTCCAACGCGCCGGCGCCGGCTCCGGTCGCTGCCCGCGATGGCTTCGCCACCTGGAACTTCCCGGCGACCAAGAAGATGTCGACCTACATCACCGCCCTCATCGGCGGCCCGTACGCCAAGGTCGAGGACTCTTACACCGGCCAGTTCGGCACCATCCCGCTGGGAATCTTCTGCCGCAAGTCGATGCTGCAGTACCTCGAGGCCGACGACATGTTCCGCGACACCAAGGACGGCTTCGCGTTCTTCGAGAAGACCTTCAACACCCCGTACCCGTTCGAGAAGTACGACCAGGTGGTCGTGCCGCAGTTCAACGCGGGTGCGATGGAAAACGCCGGCTGCGTGACCTTCAACGAAGACCTGACCATCTACCGCGGTGCCGTGCCGAAGACGATGTACATCTGGCGTTGCTTGGTCATCCTGCACGAGATGGCGCACATGTGGTTCGGAAACCTCGTCACCATGGAATGGTGGGATGACTTGTGGCTTAACGAGTCGTTCGCCGAGTTCTCCTGCTACTACGCGATGAGCGAGGGCGACAAGTTCTCCGAGGAGTCGTGGGTCGAGTTCAACGCCCTGCGCAAAACCTGGGGTTACACCGCCGACCAATTGCCGTCCACTCACCCGATCCAGGGCGATGTGCCGGACCTGGACTCCGTGCGCGCGAACTTCGACGGCATCTCTTACGCCAAGGGCGCTTCGGTGTTGCGTCAACTAGCGCAGTTCGTCGGCCAAGAC
>JBEHCB010000035.1:0-3982 GCA_041192885.1 Actinomycetota bacterium | reverse complement strand
AACTCCAAGACCCGTTCTAACCCGACTGCGACGCCCGCATGCGCTGTCACAGATCGAATAGCCGTGAGGACTCCGGGCATGAACGACGCCCTGTCCAAGCTGTCGTGGCGGATTGTCAGCCTCTCCCCAGGTCCACCGAACATCACATCCTGGTGTGCGAGGAAACCATCGCCGCGCACTGAATGCACGTTCACGCCATCAACCGACACCCCATGCGCATCTCCGCCTCGGGAAAAAGCCGGCGTCGATTCCCGGCCATCGGCGATCATCTGCGCGGTGCGCACGGCGGTGCCGCTGGGTGCATCGACCTTTCCACTGTGGTGGTACTCGATCACTTCCGCGTCAGGGAAGAAGCGTGCCGCTTGCTGGGCCCACTGCATCATCAAGATTGCGCCGATGCTGAAGTTCGGGCAGATGAGGATGCTCACCGACGGATTCGCCGCAGACATCGATTCCACTTCCGCGATCCGCTCAGCAGTAAAGCCCGACGTGCCAATCACCATGTGCTTGCCGTGCTCAATGCACCACGCAATATTCGCCATGACTGCGTCGGGGGCGGTGACATCCACCACGACTTCAGCAGTCAATGCCGCATCGCGGGGATCGCCAGCATCGATTTTGGCGACGAGCGACAAGTCTTCAGCGGCGTCGATGGCGGCGCAGATATACGCGCCCATGCGACCGGCAGCGCCGAAAACAGCAACGGTTGTGGGCTGACTCACGGTCACATCCTTGCACTCGGCCGGCCGATGCCGGCTGTCAGTCGCTCTGCGAGTTAGCGCTGCGGTCCGACAACAACGGTCGTGGGTGGCGTCGAAGCGAAGATGCGCTGGGCCATATCCTGGATCTGCGCTGTGGTGACCGCATCGATGCGCCGCACCATCTCGCTGAGCGACAGAACCGGCCGGCCAGTCAATTCGCTCTTGCCGACGCGGCTCATCCGCGAGAAATTGTCTTCAAGGCTTAGGACCGTCGAACCCCGCACTTGCCCTTTACCGCGCGCCAGCTCGTCTTCACTGATGCCGCGGGCAGCCACATCGGCCAGCACCTGCGTCACCACCTCGAGTACCGCATCGGTACGGGTTGGAGTTGTACCCGCGTAAACGCCGACGAGGCCGGAGTCGGAAAAACTCGAGATGAACGAGTAGACGCTGTAAACGAGACCGCGCTGCTCTCGGACTTCGTGGAACAAGCGCGACGACATCCCTCCGCCAAGCACAGAATTCAGCACCGCCAGCACCCAGCGCGTCTCGTCATTGCGCGTCAGACCCGGAAAGCCCATGATGATGTTGGCCTGCTCGGTGGGTCGGACTAGATCGATGCGATCGCCGCTGTGCAAGCGAGTCTTGATTGGGCGGTGGGCTGGCGCGCTTGTGTTCGCGAACGCACCCTCGAATGCGTTGCGCACCTGCTTGACAACAGCTGCATGCTCGACGTTTCCGGCGGCAGCGACGACCAGCTGCGATGGGACATAGTGCTTCTTGTAAAACGAGCGGATTGCTGCCGGCGTAATGGACTCGATCGTGTTGCGAGTGCCCAAGATAGAGCGGCCCATCGGGTGCGCATCGCCGTACATGGACGCGAACATCTGTTCGTGGGCGACATCGCCAGGATCGTCATCGCGCATGCCGATTTCCTCGAGCACGACGCTTCGTTCTGCGTCCACATCGGCGGAACGCAGCGTCGCCGATGTGATGATGTCGCTGATGATGTCCGTCGCTAGCGGCAGATCGGTGTCCAACACCCGCGCGTAGAAGCATGTGTGCTCTTTGGATGTGAAAGCGTTCATCTCGCCGCCGACAGCGTCGATTGCGGACGAGATGTCCAAAGCGCTTCGGGTCGCGGTGCCCTTGAAAAGCAGGTGTTCGAGGTAGTGGGCGGAACCGGCTTGTGCGCCCGTTTCATGGCGGGAGCCGACTCCGACCCACACCCCGAAGGTGACCGAGCGCATCGATGGCACCGATTCGGTGATGATGCGCAGACCCGAAGGAAGGACGGTACGGCGCACAATCGCGCCGTCCGCCTCCTTCAGCAGGGTTTTGGTGCTCAACTCAGGCGTTCGCCTCAGCCGACTCGTTCGCTTCGTCGGCGACAGCCAGCGACAACTTGCCGCGCTGGTCGATCTCGGCGATCTCGACGAGGATCTTCTGGCCGACGCTGACGACATCGTCCACATTCTCGACTCGCTTGCCTCCGGCGAGCTTGCGCAGTTGGGTGATGTGCAGCAGGCCGTCCTTGCCCGGCATCAACGAGATGAACGCACCGAAGGTCGTCGTCTTCACGACAGTGCCGAGGTAGCGCTCGCCGATCTCCGGCATCTGCGGGTTCGCTATCTGGTTGATCTGGTTGCGGGCGGCTTCGGCAGCTTCGCCGTTGGTGGCGCCGATCAGGACGGTGCCGTCATCTTCGATTGAGATGTCGGCGCCAGTCTCTTCCTGAATCTGGTTGATGATCTTGCCCTTCGGCCCGATCACCTCGCCGATCTTGTCAACCGGGATCTTGATGGCGATGATGCGCGGCGCGAACTGGCTCATCTCGTCAGGAGCGTCGATCGCCTCGAGCATCACATCAAGGATCGTCATACGCGCATCGCGAGCCTGCGTAAGCGCGCTGGCGAGCACGTGGGCCGGGATACCGTCGAGCTTGGTGTCCAACTGCAGCGCCGTGACGAACTCCTTGGTGCCGGCAACCTTGAAGTCCATGTCGCCGAACGCGTCTTCAGCGCCGAGGATGTCGGTCAGTGCGACATACTGCATCTGCCCGTCAACCTCGTCGGAGATCAGACCCATCGCGATTCCGGCCACGGGCGCCTTAAGCGGCACACCGGCGTTGTACAGAGATAGCGTGCTGGCGCAGACCGAACCCATGGATGTGGATCCGTTCGAGCCCAATGCCTCGGAGACCTGGCGGATTGCGTAAGGGAAGTCCTCACGACTCGGCAGCACCGGCACCAACGCTCGCTCGGCAAGGGCGCCGTGGCCGATTTCGCGGCGCTTCGGTGAACCGACGCGGCCGGTCTCGCCGGTGGAGTACGGCGGGAAGTTGTAGTGGTGCATGTAGCGCTTGCGCGTCTCCGGCATCAGCGTGTCCAATTGCTGCTCCATCTTGAGCATGTTCAGCGTTGTGACACCGAGGATCTGCGTCTCACCGCGCTCGAAGATGGCCGAGCCGTGGGCGCGCGGGATGTAGCCGACCTCCGCGGAAAGCGAGCGGATGTCAGATAGACCGCGGCCGTCGATGCGCACCTTGTCGCGCAGCACCCGCTGGCGGACCTGCTTCTTCGTTACTGAACGCAAGGCAGCGCTGATTTCCTTCTCGCGGCCTTCGAACTTCTCAGCCAGCGCAGCGACGACCTTGGCCTTCACTGCATCAAGTGCCGCTTCGCGCTCTTGCTTGCCGGCGATGGTCAACGCGGCAGCCACATCAGCGCCGGCAACCTCATACACCGCGTCGAACGCGTCCTGCTCGTAGTCGAGGAAGACCGGGAAGTCGGCAGTCGGCTTGGCAGCCACCTCGGCCAGCTTCTGCTGCGCTTCGCACAGCGCGCGGATGAACGGCTTGGCCGCTTCCAGACCCTGGCCAACGATCTCCTCGGTCGGAGCGAGCGCGCCAGCGCGAACCAGTTCGTAAGTGTTCTCAGTGGCTTCAGCTTCGACCATCATGATGGCCACATCGTCGCCAACCACGCGGCCGGCAACGACCATGTCGAACACAGCTTTCTCAAGCTGCTCGACAGTCGGGAAGCCGACCCACTGGCCGTCGATCAGGGCCACACGCACGCCGCCGATCGGGCCGGAGAACGGCAAGCCTGCGAGCTGCGTCGACATCGACGCGGCGTTGATGGCCACGACGTCGTACAAGTGCTCGGGGTTCAAGGACATGACGGTCACGACGACCTGGATTTCGTTGCGGAGTCCGTCAACGAACGACGGACGCAACGGGCGGTCGATCAGACGGCAGACGAGGATCGCCTCGGTCGAGG
>JBEHCB010000034.1:0-2840 GCA_041192885.1 Actinomycetota bacterium | reverse complement strand
ACACACGCCAATGACGCGCTCTCGCAAGCCGGAAACGCACTTCGCTTCGATGGAAGTCTGCTCTGCGCTGTGAACAACATCCCCGCAGAAGGCTGCCTTGATGCAGGAATGAGTCCAGGTGGAAGCAGCTCGACAACGTCGCCTCGCCCGAGCGGCACCGACATCAGCACAGACTCGAGCACCACGCAGCCGTCGCCGCGTCCAAGCTCAAGTTCAGGTTCAAGCGCGCAGCCGACGACGGATACAGGGTCGCAACCAAACGCACTCACGCAAACTCCCAGAGCCTGGGTGTTCTCCGGTGGATTGTTGCTGCTGGCTATCGGCTTGTTGGCGGCGAGCAGCCGCAAACTCCCAGTACGCAGGAGCCGCTGAGCAATCAGCCTGCTCCGCCTCAAGCGCGCGGATCGGTGACGACGAACGGCGGGTTCACGACCTCCGCTGACAGCATCCGCCCGCGGACATCGATAGAGACAGTCGCACCTGGCTTGATATCCGCTCGCACCATTGCCAAGGCGATGCCCCCGCCGACAGTTGGTCCAAAACCGCCGGACGTGGTTTCACCAACATGATCGTCCGCCAGCATGACAGCCATGTGGCTGCGCGGAATCCCGCGCTCGGTTAGCTTCAAACCGCGCAACAGGTGAGATGCGCTTTGCGCCTTGGCTGCCAGCAGGGCATCACGCCCGCGGAACACCGGCTTGTCCCAGCCGACGGCCCAGCCCAAACGCGCCTGCACCGCATTGACAGTCGGGCTGATGTCGTTGCCGTGCAGCGGATAGCCCATCTCCAATCGCAAAGTGTCGCGAGCACCGAGCCCACAGGGCACGGCTCCTGCACCGGCCAACGCATCCCACAGCGCGGGGCCGTGTGCACGATCGACGATAACTTCGTAGCCCTTCTCGCCGGTGTAACCGGTTCGCGAGACGACTGCGAATCCCCACTGCTGGTGATTCACGACAGTGGATGTCATGTATTCCAAGTCCACAGACAAGCCCGCAGCGGCAAGCGCCTCCTGCGATCGCGGCCCCTGCACGGCGATGACGACGCTGTGCGGTCGTCGATCGTCGATGGTGATGTCGGCTGGCGCGGCTTCCCGAAGCATCTCAACCACGGTGGCCCCATTGCCGGCATTGGAGATGATGTGAAACTCATCGGCGACCCCGCGATAGACCAGCAGATCGTCGACGATGCCGCCGTCCTCATTGCAGATCAAGGAGTACTGCACACCGCCTGCTTCAATGCGGTGAACATCATTGGTGAACATCAGGTTCGCGAACTCAAGTGCGCCGGGCCCACTGACCTGCACGGGGCACATATGAGACACATCGAACATCCCGACGGCGGTGCGGACTGCGGTGTGCTCGGCGATAACGCCGCCGTATTCAAGAGGCATCAGCCAGCCGCCGAAATCGGTCAACTTGGCGCCCAGGGCGCGGTGGCGCTCGATCAACCCTGTCGTCTGCAACGCATCATCACTCACGCCGCGCAACGCTAGTGCTACGGCGCCATTCGGCGTAGGGTGCGCCACCATGACAACTGTGAGACTGGTCAAATCCAGTGAACTCGATGGCGATGTATTGGTGATCGGCACTGTGCCGGGCCCCCGCAAAGGCGGCGCGGTTTTCGCGCCCGGCAAGGCGAACATCGCGCCGGCAGCGGTGAAGAAGATCAATGACGCCTTGGCTGCGACCGGCGCAAGCGGCAAGGCCGGCGAGATCGTGTCGTTCCTCGGCGCGGCTGTCGGGCTTCGCTACACGACGGTGCACGCGATCGGTCTAGGCAGCGCAACAGCCGACAGCACCGAGCGCACGAATGCACTTCGCGACGGTGCTGCCGCCGCGCTTCGAGCATCTGCGGGCTCGAAGAAGGTCGTCTTCGCTGCGCCGATCAACAATGCCGAAGATGTGTTGACCGCCAGCGTGGGCGCGCAGCTGGGCGCATACCAGTTCAATAACTACAAGAGCCAAGCGCCGAAGAAGGGGCCGGCCAAGGCAGTCGCACTCACCGTCGCTGACCCGCGCAACGCTGACGTGCGCCAGGCGCTCGCGACGGCCAACACGGTCGCCGAGAGTGTGTGCTTCGCGCGCGACTTGATCAACACCCCGGCCGCCGACTTGCACCCAGACGACCTCGCACAAGCTGTCGCGGCGCGGGCAATGGACCTCGGCCTGGATGTCGAGATCCTCGATGAAGAGCAGTTGGTCGAAGGCGGCTACGGCGGCATCGTCGGCGTCGGCCAGGGAGCGGCCGACCCGCCGCGACTTGCCCGCATCGCCTACCGCCCGAAGGGCGCGAAGAAACACGTGGCGCTTATCGGCAAGGGAATCACCTACGACACCGGTGGCTACGACATGAAGCCTGCGATGTCGATGGGCCCGATGAAGGGCGACATGTCGGGAGCGGCTGCCGTGGCAGCCACCATCTGCGCCGCGGCCGAGCTCGGGCTGAATGTGAACATCACCGCTTACTTGTGCATCGCTGAGAACATGGTCAGCGGCACGGCGACCCGGCCGGCCGATGTGCTCACCATGTACAACGGCAAGACCGTCGAGGTGAACAACACCGACGCAGAAGGCCGCTTGGTGATGGCCGACGGCCTGGCCCGCTCGGCTGAGGACAACCCGGATGTCGTCATCGACGTCGCAACATTGACGGGCGCGATGGTCGTCGCGCTGGGCGACCAGACTGCCGGCTACTTCGCCAATGACGACGAATTAGCGGCGGACATCGACGCAGCATCCAAGGCATCGGGCGAGCCGTTCTGGCGGATGCCTCTGCTGGATCACCTGCGACCGAGCCTGGACTCATCTGTGGCCGACCTGTCCAACATCGGCGGTCGC
>JBEHCB010000033.1:0-2513 GCA_041192885.1 Actinomycetota bacterium | reverse complement strand
CAGCGCTGAACAGTTGGCTGCGGTCATCGCCGCTCTGCGCGTTGTGCTGTCGCGAGAAGAGGACGATGCGCAAGCCACCCGTTCGTTCTGGGGGACGCCGCAGATGCGCACAACACTGCCGCACGGTCGCGGCATGTGGACGCACTCGCTGCGCAACCGGTGAGCATGAGACCCACAGTCATCTTGGCGTCGGCGAGCCCTGCCCGTCGAATGTTGCTGCAATCTGCGGGCATCGAATTTCTCGTCAATCCATCACAGGTTGACGAAGACGCACTCACCGAAGCACTTGGCAGCGCCTCCGTCAGCCAACTGGTCGCAGCACTCGCGGCAGCCAAGTGTCTCGATGTCGTCGAGCGCCTTGATGTCGACCAACCGACCGTTGTCATCGGCTGCGACTCGATGCTCGATGTCGACGGCATCGCGTTAGGCAAACCCGGCAACGAATCTGCAGCGATCGAGCGCTGGCAGCAGATGCGCGGCCGCAGCGGCATCTTGCGCACCGGCCACCATGTTGCGCTGCTGATGCCAGATCGCAGCGGCAGCAATGTCGCAGCTGAAGTTGTCTCGACGGTGGTGCACTTCGAAGACATCAGCGACGACGAGATAGCCGCATATGTCGCCACCGGCGAGCCCTTGCATGTGGCCGGTGCTTTCACCCTGGACTCGCTCGGAGCAGCGTTCATCCGCGGAGTCGAGGGCGACCACGCCAATGTGGTCGGGCTGTCCATCGCGGCGCTGCGGCGGCTGCTAGCCGAGGTCGGCGTGCGCTGGACCGACCTGTGGCACCCCACCGCCTAGACTGAAGCCCGACCTTTCGCCGGCTCTGCGTGCAGCGCGAGCCGATTCCCCACGCAGACATTGCCGAAGGAGAGACCGTGCGCCGAGTGCTCATCGCGAACCGCGGCGAAATCGCCGTCCGCGTCATCCGCGCTTGCCGCGACGCCGGGCTTGAGAGCGTGGCTGTCTACGCCGAGCCCGACCGCGACGCCTTGCACGTGCGCATGGCCGACCACGCATTCGCCCTCGGCGGCGCCACCGCTGCAGAGTCTTACCTCGTCATCGAGAAGGTCATCAAAGCTGCCAAGGATTCTGGTGCGGACTCGGTGCACCCGGGTTACGGATTCCTCTCCGAGAACGCGGATTTCGCCCAAGCCGTCATCGACGCAGGGCTCACCTGGATCGGCCCGTCACCGGATGCCATCCGCGCGCTCGGTGACAAGGTGTCGGCCCGTCACATCGCCGCCAAGGCTGGCGCCCCGCAGGTGCCCGGCACGCCTGATCCGGTGAAGAACGCCGACGAAGTTGTCGCCTTCGCCAAACAGCACGGTCTGCCGATTGCAATCAAAGCGGCATTCGGCGGCGGCGGCCGCGGTCTGAAAGTCGCCCGCACCCTTGAGGAAATCCCGGAGTTGTTCGATTCTGCGGTGCGCGAAGCTGTCGCAGCATTCGGTCGCGGCGAGTGTTTCGTCGAGCGCTACCTCGACCGCCCGCGCCACGTCGAGACCCAGTGCCTGGCTGACACCCATGGCAATGTCGTCGTGGTCAGCACCCGCGACTGCTCACTGCAGCGCCGCCACCAGAAACTGGTGGAAGAAGCGCCGGCTCCTTACTTAAGCGCCGAACAGCACGCATCGCTGGTGGCCGCAAGCAAAGCAATCTTGAAGGAAGCCAAGTACGTCGGCGCCGGAACTTGCGAGTTCCTCGTCGGCCAAGACGGAGTCATCTCCTTCCTTGAGGTGAACACCCGCTTGCAGGTTGAGCACCCGGTGTCCGAGGAAGTCACCGGCATCGACCTCGTCCGCGAGCAATTCCGCATTGCCAACGGCGAAGCGCTCGGCTACGACGACCCGGAAGTGCGCGGACACAGCATCGAATTCCGCATCAACGGCGAAGACCCGGGCCGCGGCTTCCTGCCCGCTCCCGGCGCTCTCACCACCTGGAAACTCCCTGCCGGACCCGGCGTGCGCGTCGACACCGGCTTCGTCGAAGGTGACGTCATCGGCGGGAACTTCGACTCGCTCCTCGCCAAGTTGATCGTCACCGGTGCCACCCGTGAAGAAGCTCTGCAACGCTCGCGTCGCGCCCTTGCCGAGTTCGAGGTCGACGGCATCGCCACCGCCCTCACCTTCCACCGTGTCGTTGTGAACGATCCAGCATTCGCACCGGTCGATGGCTCGCCGTTCACAGTGCACACCCGCTGGATTGAGACCGAATTCATCAACGAAATCCCGGCCCACGGCGCTGCGGCCGGCGATGTGAGCATCCCCGAGCCGCGCGAGGTGCTCGTCGTCGAAGTGGAAGGTCGCCGCTTGGAGGTCACCGTCCCCGGTGTGATCGCCGGTCGCGGCGGGTCGGCCGCCGCCACCGCACCGAAGCGGGCGAAGGCAGCGAAGAAAGCCGCCGCGAACGGCGATGCTGTGGAAGCTCCGATGCAGGGCAACATCATCAAGGTCGCGGTCGGCGAGGGCGATGTCGTCGCCGCCGGCGACCTGGTGGTGGTGCTGGAGGCCATG
>JBEHCB010000032.1:0-2905 GCA_041192885.1 Actinomycetota bacterium | reverse complement strand
TCGACTGCCGGGCAGCGATCCATCACTGCTATCAGCCCGGCGGCGCGTGCCCGATCAACGGCGTCAGCGTCAACGACCTGCAATTGCAGCCACACTCCCGCAGCACCTGCGGCGATGGCCTCGTCGACAACCGCGCCCACACGCTCGGAGTTGATGAAGCAGTCCACCACGGTTGACTGCAGCGCAATTGCCCCGAACTCAGAGACAATCGCAGCGCAGGCATCGCCAACTGTCGCGTAGCCGATTCGTCCGTGAACAGGTTCTGGGTGCGGGTGGACGGGGTAGATGTGTTTACCCAGCGATTGCAGGTACTTCGCCACACCCCACGCCGGTCGGATCTGACTGTCACGCAGTCCCGCGATCACCCAGTGATCAAAATCCAGCATAGTTGCGACAGCGAGTTCGTCGATCGGTTCACGTTCCGTCATGTTCGCACCTCCATATGAGCGTCACATCGTCCGCGTGTGCTACACGTAATGCCGCCGCTGATCACGAAATGCTGCGAGAAGAACCTCGGGCAGCAGCTATGCGGATTCAGATCCCGAAACCAGCAGACTGCGAGCGCTTGCTGCGAAGCGCGTCACCAGATGACATCGCCTTGTGTGCAGCTTGCTCCCGCAGGTGATCCAATTCGGCGCGGATGCGCGCATCGTCTGCGCTGTTGCCGCTGGCGATGATCCGCGCTGCCAGTAAAGCACCGTTCTTCGCGTTGCCCACTCCCACAGTGGCCACCGGCACACCGGCCGGCATCTGCACGATCGACAGCAACGAATCCATGCCGTCCAGGTACTGCAATGGCACGGGCACTCCGACCACAGGCACGCTCGTCATGGACGCCAACATGCCGGGCAGGTGCGCGGCGCCTCCGGCGCCGGCGATGATCACCCGCAAGCCGCGCGCGGCTGCGGTGCTTGCGTACTCGACCAAGTGATGCGGAGTCCGGTGAGCGCTGACGACATCGACCTCGAATCCGATGCCAAGCTCTCCCAACTGCGTTGCGGCCGCTTCCATGACCGGCCAGTCCGAATCGCTGCCCATGACCACACCGACGATCGGCGATACATCACTCATCGATGTCCCCTCTCATATACGCGGCAGCGTGCCGGGCACGCTCGAGCAGTTCCTCAAGGTTACTGCCGCACACCGTTACGTGCCCCAGTTTCCGGCCAGGGCGCACTTCCTTGCCGTAAATGTGGATCTTCGCCTGCGGATCGCGCGCTTGGCAGTGCAAGAGTGCGTAATGCAAGTTGTCAGCCAGGCCGCCGATGATGTTGACCATCACCGCATACGGCTGCCGTGCTCGCGGGTCCCCGAGCGGCAGATTCAGCACCGCGCGCAAGTGGTTTTCGAACTGGCTCGTCACCGCGCCTTCGATGCTCCAGTGGCCCGAGTTGTGGGGGCGCATCGCGATCTCGTTGACTAACAGAGTCTCGCCGTTGCCGGTAGCGACGACATACATCTCAACTGCCAAGGCGCCGACGACGGCGAGCTCGCTGGCGATGCTCAACGCCAACACTGCCGCTTGATGCTGCAGCTCATCACTGCTGTGAGGGCAGGGGGCCACCACTTCAGCGCACATCCCATCGCGCTGCACGGTCTGCACCAGCGGATACGACACCGCCTGGCCTTGCGGGGAGACCACGACTTGCATAGCAACTTCGCGTGCGAATGCCACGAATTCCTCAGCCAACCACACAGCACCTGCCGGCAGATCCTGCGCCATGACTTCTACTGCGCTGGCTGCGTCATCGACAACAAAAACTCCGCGACCGTCATAGCCGCCGCGGCTGGGCTTCAACACAATCGGCCACGACACCTGCTCGGCGAATGAAGCCGCGTCGTCAGCAGCGGCCACTATCTGCCATCGCGGTTGCGGATGGCCGAGCTCGGCTAGGCGTGCCCGCAAAGCCGCCTTATCGCGTGCATAGCTGAGCGCCGCGCCGCTTGGATGCACGGCAGTCCGGGCAGACAATTGATCGAGGGCGTCGCTGCGAACATGCTCATGCTCGACCGTCAATGCAGCCACGCCATCACATAACGCTGAGAGCGCGTCCATGTCATCGGCGGCGCCGATCAGCACATCCGGGATCACGGCTGCGGCGCATTCGTCGGCGCTGCTCGCGAGCACTCGCAGCTGGATTCCGAGGTGGACGGCCGCGGGTTGCATCATCCGCGCCAACTGCCCGGCTCCAATCACCGCGACGGTCGGCGTCCCTTCGGGGAGGCGCCCCTTCACGGGACAATCATGCTGCACGACCAGGCACTCGGTAGCGTTGCCCGACATGGCCCGCCTCTTGCAGCGCATTCGCGAGCTGATCCGCGAGAGCGAGGCCGAAGTCCTCAAGTTCGGTCTCATCGGCGGCATCGCCTTCGTGACCGACCTCGGATTGTTCCAATGGCTGTGTCACAGCTGGGCTGATTCGCCACTGCAAGGCAAGCCCGTGAGTTCCCGCGCCATCTCGCTTGTAGTCGCCACCACCGTCAGTTATGTGGGCAATCGAAACTGGACATGGCGGCACCGAGCAACAGAGAACCTGCGTCGCGAGTATGTGATGTTCTTCCTCATCAACGGTGTGGCGATGGTCGCCGGCATCGGCATCCTCGCCTTCAGCAATTACGCCCTCGGCTTGCGCGGAGCAGGACCCGACTTGGTCGCCAACATCACCGGCATCATCGCCGGCACCGCTTTCCGCTTTTGGGCTTACAAGAAGTTCGTCTTCACCAAAGCCTGAAGTTGTTGCCCGCGTGACAGATTAGGCATCGCGGAGATGAATGACATCCGCGGCGCTGATCTGCGCAAGCCCTTCATCCGTCTCTAACACCAGAGAGCCGTCGTCGGCGATGTCAACAGCGCGACCGGTCACTTCACCACTGGGGGTGTGTGCACGCACCATCCGCCCCACAG